>JAEZHR010000124.1 GCA_023416415.1 Pseudomonadota bacterium | reverse complement strand
CGGCATACCGGGTCGATTCTGATCGAGCAGATGACCGTAGCCGGCAATTGAGCACTCGCTGAACGCGCTCTACGTGTTATCACGCAGGCTCTCTGCGTAGTTCTTCCCTCGTGCTTATGCGTACGTGTAAGACGTTGCGCTGCACCATCCCTTTCCTGTTGCTATCAAAACTTTACTTTTCTAAAATGGCTCGGCCTAAAAGGTCGGTGGCATCGCCGCAAGCGGTGCGCACGGTAATCGAAATCAACTCTAGGAGACCAAATGGAACGTCGTTCCTTTTTGAAGAAGACGGCCGTCGGCGCGGCCGTGGGCGCAGTCGCGGCACCGGCAATTGCACAATCCTTGCCTACGATCAATTGGCGCCTTGCCTCCAGCTTCCCGAAGTCGCTCGACACCATCTACGGCGGCGCGGAAGTTCTGGCCAAGCGGGTTTCCGAACTGACGGGAGGCAAGTTCAACATTCGCGTGTTTGCCGGCGGTGAAATCGTTCCGGCGCTGCAGGTGGCCGATGCGGTCCAAGCCGGTACGGTCGAAATGGGGCACACCGCTTCCTACTACTACTTCGGCAAGGATCCGACCTTTTCGTTTGATGGTGCCGTGCCGTTCGGCCTGAATTCCCGTCAGCAAAGCGCCTGGTTCCTGCATGGAGGTGGCAAGGAACTGACGCGTGAGTTCTACAAGGACTTCGGCATCATCAACTTTATGGGCGGCAATACCGGTACACAGATGGCTGGCTGGTTCCGCAAGGAGATCAAGTCGACCAAGGATCTGGAAGGTCTGAAGATGCGCGTAAGTGCATTCGGCGGTCGTGTGCTGCAGCGCCTGGGTGTGGTTCCCCAGCAGATCGCGGGGGGCGACATCTATCCGGCGCTGGAAAAGGGAACGATTGACGCGGCCGAATGGATTGGACCGTACGACGACGAAAAGCTTGGCTTCAACAAGGTTGCGCCGTTCTACTACGCCCCCGCATGGTGGGAGCCTAGCCTGCAGGTATCGTTCTACGTCGGCATCAAGGAGTGGGAAAAGCTGCCGAAGGAATACCAGGCTGCTTTCGAAGCGGCGTCCCACGAAGCGCACGTGAACATGCAAGCGCTGTACGATGCGAACAATCCGGCAGCGCTGGCGCGTCTGCTCAAGGGGGGGACCAAGCTGCGTCAGTTCCCGCGTGAAGTCATGGATGCCTGCTGGGAGTCCGCAGTGGCCGTCTATGAAGAAGAATCGGCCAAGAATCCGAAGTTCAAGAAAATCTACGATCAGTGGCGTCGCTTCCGCCAAGACCAGAACCAGTGGTTCTCGGTCGCCGAGGCGCCGATGCAAAACTACATGATGATGCCGGGCAAGCGCCAGCGTTGATCAAAGCGTAACATCCCATGAAAAACCGCATTACGACGTAGTGCGGTTTTTTTTCATTTCTCGCTACGCACTAGTATTCCGGAGTTGGCGAGTGGCAAGAGGATGGCGGAAAGCGTAGAATCGAGTGCTTCAAATAAGCCAGTGAAGTCATGCAGTTGCGCGGATCGGCATGGCACCCGCGTTGCGTATCGTCCATCAGGCGCGCGCATGAAATTGGAAGCTGGATGGCCCATTTCAGGCGCATTGGCCTGGCGTGAGGCGCATTCAGATTTCGGCATCAAGGAAGCTGCGGTATCGGATGATGTCGTTTTGGCAGATTCCGAATATCAGCTTTTGCTGGTGCGGTGTGGCCTGGCCGTGTGCCTGAAGATGGTGGTCAGACTGATCTTATTTGATGTCCGTGTACGAACCAACAGGAGACAATATGGAACGTCGTTCCTTTTTGAAGAAAGCGGCAGTTGGCGTCCCGGCCGCTGCAGTCGCTGCACCGTCGCTGGCGCAGTCCCAACCCACGCTGAACTGGCGTCTGGCATCGAGCTTCCCCAAGTCGCTCGACACACTTTACGGTACGGCAGAAGTGTTCAGCCGCCGCGTTGCGCAGCTGACCAACAACAAGCTGAACATTCGTGTTTTCGCGGGCGGCGAAATCGTTCCTGCGCTGCAGGTACTTGATGCCGTGCAGGCGGGTACGGTCGAAATGGGGCACACTGCGCCCTATTATTTCTTCGGCAAGGATCCGACCTTCGCATTCGATTGTGCTGTGCCCTTCGGCATGAGCTCGCGCATGCAGACTGCCTGGTACGAACGCGGAGGCGGGCGTGAGCTGCTGCGCGATTTCTACAAGGACTACGGCGTCGTCAATTTCCTGGGTGGCAATACCGGTGCCCAGATGGGCGGCTGGTTCCGCAAGGAAATCAAGAGCCTGGACGACATCAAGGGCCTGAAGATGCGTATCAGCGCCTTCGCTGGTCGCGTGCTTGAGCCGCTGGGCCTGGTGCCGCAGCAACTCGCGGGCGCCGACATCTATCCGGCACTCGAAAAGGGTTCGCTGGACGCCGTCGAATGGACGACACCGTACGATGACGAAAAGCTGGGCTTCTACAAGGTGGCGCCGTTTTACTACGCGCCCGGCTGGTGGGAGGCAGGTGCTCAGCTGTCTTTCTACGTTGGCCAGAAGCAATGGGAGCAGCTGCCGCAGGAATACAAGTATGCGATCGAAGCGGCTTCCTACGAGTCGCACGTTGCGATGCAGGCTGAGTATGATGTGCGCAACCCTCCCGCCCTTGCTCGTCTGATCAAGAACGGTGCGAAGCTGCGCTTCTTCCCGAAGTCGGTTCTCGAAGCCTCCTACAAGGCAGCGATGACAACCTTCGACGAAGAGTCCGCGAAGAATGCGAAGTTCAAGAAGATCTGGGATCACTACCGTGGCTTCCAGCGCGAGCAAAACCAGTGGTTCAATGTGTCGGAAGCCCCGATGCACACCTTCATGGGCGCGCGCAAGTAAGCTGTCTTCGTTTCAATACAAAGCCGCCGAGGTGCTTCACCCGGCGGCTTTTTCTTTTTCGTCTTTTCCCGTTTCCGCCTCGCGCCGATTCTCTTCGACGTGCGGTTCAATCAACCTCAGCGGACTAGGTCCGCATGA
Source organism: Pseudomonadota bacterium (assembly GCA_023416415.1). Lineage (GTDB taxonomy): Bacteria > Pseudomonadota > Gammaproteobacteria > Burkholderiales > Burkholderiaceae_D > Noviherbaspirillum. The sequence goes on along the minus strand of JAEZHR010000124.1, from coordinate 22,222 downwards.
GCCTGCCACACATGTTTATGGCAGGGAACCTGATATCCCATGCGGAGTCTGCGCCATGCTCGCTTCCTGGCATGGGGAAGCGTGATCCTGTAATGATTCACACACTGTGCCCATCCGTTTGCACGAGTAGAGTTTGATGCTGCCGGACAAGTCTTGCGCGGCTTGTCAGGCCGACACGACCGCCGCCATTCTTCCAAGCAGGTCGGAGAAAAAAAGCCCGCAGTCGGTGCGGGCTTTTCATGGCGCAGGTAGCTTATTTGCTATCCGTGTCGGTAGAGAAGTTCAACTGTGGCTCTTCTGTCCCGCCTGACGGGGATTCCTCGGATGGAGAAGAAAAATCCAGTGCCGGTTCGTTTCCGTAGCCTTGACCACCGTATCCACCATACCCACCGTCGCCGAAACCTGGAGTCTCGATATGCAGTTCCAGCTTCTCGGTCATGTCGACTTGCTTGCCGATTGCAATCAGGTTCGGGAAAGCGATGATTAGACCAACGACCAGAAGCTGAATGGCAGCAAACGGCAAGACGCCTTTGTAGATGTCCGATGTCGGCACTTCCTTGGGTGTCACCGAGCGCATGAAGAACAGTGAGAAGCCGAATGGTGGCGTCATGAACGATGTCTGCAAGTTGACCGACAACAGCACGCCGAGCCAGATCAGATCAATACCCAGCTTGTCGGCGACAGGTCCCACGAGCGGCACCAGAATGAATGCCAGTTCGAAGTAATCGAGGAAGAAGCCGAGTATGAAGAACAGCAGGTTGATCGCGATCAGGAAGCCGATTTCGCCTCCCGGCAGCCCGCTCATCAAATGCTCGATCCAGAGATCGCCATTGACGGCGCGGAAGACCAGTGCGAACACGCTGGCGCCGATCAGGATGAACATTACGAATGCCGACAGGCGCGTGGTCGAATCCAGCGCCTGCTTGAGCAGGCTCCAGCTCAGGCGGCGGTTGATGAGTGCGAGCAGCAGTGCGCCGCATGCGCCCATGCCACCGCCTTCGGTCGGCGTCGCAATGCCCAGGAAAATCGTTCCCAGCACCAGGAAAATCAGTGCCAGCGGCGGGATCAGGACAAATACGATCTTTTCGGCAATGCGCGAGAGCAGACCGATCTTGAAAACCCGGTTTATCGTTGCCGCCGCCAGTGCTACGCCGACGCCGACGGCGGTTGCAATCATGCCGGTGGCATTGCTTTCTCCGTATAGCGCGGCAAACCCAAATGCCGCGCCGATCGATACTGCGAGCAGAATGAGCAGCGAAGGCACGCCGCTGCTGCCGTCGGGTTCGCGCAGATTGCGAGCCTCGAGCGGCAGCGCCGGCATCGATGCCGGCTTGAAGATGGACACCGACAGAATGTATCCGGCGTACAGGCCGATCAACAGCAACGAGGGCAGCATGGCGGCGGCATACATGTCGCCGACTGAGCGTCCCAGCTGGTCGGCCATCACGATCAGCACGAGCGATGGGGGAACAATCTGGGCCAGGGTGCCGGATGCCGCGATGACACCGGTAGCGATCTGCCGGTTGTAACCATAACGCAGCATTACCGGCAGCGAGATCAGGCCCATCGAGATGACGGAGGCTGCCACCACGCCGGTCGTCGCAGCCAGCAGCGCGCCGACAAAGATCACGGCATATGCGACGCCGCCGCGAATGGTGCCAAACAGCTGACCGATTGTATCGAGCAAATCTTCGGCCATGCCGGAGCGCTCAAGAATGAGCCCCATCAGCGTAAAGAACGGAATGGCAAGCAGTGTTTCGTTGGCCATGATGCCCAGCAGGCGATTGGGCATGGCCTGCAGCAGGGCCGGTTGCAGCAGCCCGAGTTCGATTCCGACAAAGCCGAAGAACAGCCCGTTTGCTGCCAGTGCGAAGGCGACAGGAAAGCCGGATAGCAGGAAGAGCATCATTGATCCGAACATGATCGGAGCAATGTTGGCAATAAGAAACTCAGTCATTATCTCTGTCTCCCTGTCGACTATTGTTTTCCATTGACACGACGCAACTGCTCGACCTGCTCGTCGGGCGCAGCCTCCTGCTTCTCGAACTCACGTGCATCGACAAGCCCATTCATGTAGCCGATGCGCTTGATGAGCTCCGAAATGCCCTGGAGTACGAAAAGCGTGAATCCGATGGGAATCAGGATCTTGACCGGCCACATGATCAGGCCGCCGGCATTGCTCGACATTTCCTGGCCTTGGATCGAGAGGATCGTGTAGGGGATGGAGTAATACAGCGTAATGACGAGCATGGGCATCAGGAACAGCACGATGCCGAACATGTCGATCCAGACTTGGACACGTTTGGGCAATTTCGAAGCCAGCACGTCGATGCGAACATGCTCGTTGCGGCGAAAGGTGTAGGGTGCCGCGAGGAGGAATACCGCTGAGAAGAGATACCACTGAACTTCGAGCCAGGCATTGGAACTGATGCTGAACGTATAACGCATGAGCGCGTTGCCGCTGCAGATCAGTACCGCCAGCATCAGGGCCCAGCTAATGGTGAGCCCGATCTTTTCATTGATTGTGTCAATGATTCGCGCTATCGCGAGAAAGAAAGACATGGTTGCGTCTCCTGTGGATGACTCTTCTGAACCGTGCGCCTGCTGTTTTTCTTATACGTCGGGCAAGGGAAAAAAGGCCCGGGAAGTATATTTCAATTCAACTTGTGCACGAAACACTTGAAATGGCTTTTGCTACCTGTTTTTACGGCAAACAGTAGAACTACGTACGGCGCTGCGCGAACGTCGCACACGTCACGTAAGTGAGATTGCGTATTGACTAAGAGAAAATCAGGACGGGCGCTCGCCCGTTCTGCATGCGTTCAAGAAAGCTGTTTGCGGTGACGGGCGATCGCGGCGCGAACCTGATTGGGAGCAGTGCCGCCGACATGACTGCGTGCAGCCACTGACCCTTCCAGCGTGAGTACGGAAAACACGTCGGCTTCGATCAGGGCGGAGAAGGCACGCATTTCATCGAGAGTCAGATCGGCCAGGTCGCAGCCGCGCTGTTCGCAGGCACGCACGGCATGAGCGACAGCTTCATGGGCATCGCGGAAGGGCAGTCCCTTCTTGACGAGATAGTCGGCGAGATCGGTGGCGGTGGCGAAGCCCTGCAGTGCGGCGGCGCGCATCGCTTCCGGCTTGACGGTCACGCCGGACATCATGTCGGCGAAGATGCGCAGGGTATCGGTCAGGGTGTCGACGGTATCGAACAGCGGTTCCTTGTCTTCCTGATTGTCCTTGTTGTATGCCAGTGGCTGGCCCTTCATCAAGGTGAGCAGGCCGATCAGGTGGCCGTTGACGCGGCCGGTCTTGCCGCGGGCCAATTCCGGTACGTCCGGGTTTTTCTTCTGCGGCATGATCGAGGAACCGGTGCAGAAGCGGTCGGCGATGTCGATGAATCCCACACGCGGACTGATCCAGATGATCAGTTCCTCCGACAGTCGCGAGACGTGAGTCATGACCAGCGCGGCTGCGGCGCAGAATTCGATGGCGAAGTCACGGTCGGAGACCGCGTCCAGCGAGTTGTGGCAGACGTCGTCGAAGCCGAGCGTTCTTGCCACCCGTTCACGGTCGATCGGGAACGTGGTGCCGGCCAGCGCGGCGGCGCCTAGCGGCAGGCGATTGACGCGCTTGCGGCAGTCGAGCATGCGTTCGGCATCGCGCGAGAACATCTCGACGTAGGCCAGCATGTGGTGGCCAAAGGTGATCGGCTGCGCTACCTGCATGTGGGTGAAGCCCGGCAAGATGGTGTCGGCATGGCGCTCGGCCAGGTCCAGCAGCGACCGGCGCAGTTCGCGCAGCAGGCCAACAACGTCGTCGATTGCGGAACGCAGGTAGAGGCGGATGTCGGTAGCCACCTGGTCGTTGCGCGAACGACCGGTGTGCAGGCGCTTGCCGGCGTCGCCGACCAGTTCGGTCAGGCGCTTTTCAATGTTCAGGTGCACGTCTTCCAGGTCCAGCAGCCATTCAAAACTGCCGCTGATGATTTCGTCGCGAATCTGCTGCATTCCGCGCTGGATCTCGGTGTAATCCTGGGCGCTGATGATGCCCTGATGGGCGAGCATTTCGGCGTGTGCGAGCGAGCCGGTGATGTCGGCATCGGCCAGACGCTTGTCGAAGAAGACGGAGGCGGTGTAGCGCTTGACCAGGTCGGAGACCGGTTCGGAAAAGCGGGCAGACCAGGCCTCGCTTTTCTTGGAAAGTTGTGCTGTCATAGTCGGGTTTCCACGGAACACTGCATTATAAATCAGGCGACTGCTGCCGATTCGGCCTCTTGCCTCCTTTTCCATGCCAAGTCCTGCTGCTTCCACGCCTCCCGCCGCCCTGGGCGTGCCCGACTGTTGCAACATGGGCGTGATACTGCGCGTGCTGCTTCTGGTCAACGTGGCCGTACTGTGTGCGATCCTGCTGCAGTCGGGCGGACTGGCGGCCGGGCTGAACGCCTTCGTCGAAGCATCGATCGTGGTCGAACTGGCATGCCTGTGGTCCTTGTTTGCCCTCTGCGTGCTGCGTCGCCTGCTGCAGGCGGCGCCTGAAGGCTATGAAGTCGGCCGGCCGCTGCAGCGTGCGCTGGGTACATTGGTGCCGGCAGCCGTGACCGGACTGATCGTGCGCGTACTGAGCGGCGCGGAGGTGTTCCAGTCCGCGTTCGATCATCTGACCGCCTTCAAGGCGGCGCTCACGGCGGGCCTGTTTGGCGCACTGTTTCAGCACTATTTCGAACTACGCGCGCGCGCGTTCTCGCCAGTCCTCGTCGAGGCGCGGCTGCAGGCTCTTCAGGCGCGCATCCGGCCGCATTTCCTGTTCAATAGTCTCAATGCCGTGCTGTCGCTGATTCGCAGCGAGCCGCGGCGGGCTGAGTCCTCGCTGGAGGATCTGGCGGAGCTGTTCCGGGTCTTGATGAGAGACCCGCGCAGCATGACTTCGCTCGATGAAGAGGTCCGGCTCTGCCGCCAATACCTTGGGATCGAGGAGATTCGCCTCGGCGAGCGCCTGCAGGTGGAGTGGCAGTTCGACAACATCACGCCCGAACAGATGCAGCGTGCCCGCGTGCCGGCGCTGCTGTTGCAGCCTCTGCTGGAGAACGCGGTCAGGCATGGGGTGGAGCCGATGGCCCGGCCGCAGCCGGTGAAGGTGCGCATTGTGCGAATGCTGGACTGGATCGAAATCGGCGTCGTCAACGCAGTTGACCCGGCCACCCCGCCCGCGCCCGGCAATCACATGGCGCTGGACAACATTCGCGAACGGCTGGCGCTGTTGTACGACGTCGAATCCCAATTGTCGACAAGCGCATCCGAAGGCAGCTTCGAGGTGCGCTTGCGCTTTCCCTGCATGAAGGGCGGCGCGTGATTCCGCGCCTGATGATCGTCGACGACGAGGCGCCTGCGCGGACGCGCTTGCGCACGCTGCTGGCCGATATCGCGGACGATTGTCCGCACCTGCTGGTCGGCGAGGCAGCAAGCGCAGCCGAAGCGCTTGCGGTGTTGCCCGTGCTGCAGCCAGACGTGCTGCTGCTGGACGTGCAGATGCCCGGCGCGACCGGCCTTGATCTCGCTGCCCAGCTTGCGCGCAGCACGGACGCACCGGCGGTCGTGTTCGTCACCGCCTTCGATTCTCATGCGCTCCAGGCCTTCGAGGTGCATGCGGTCGACTATCTGCTCAAGCCGGTACGTGCAGCGCGACTTGCCGCGGCGATCGCACACGCTGCGGCCATGCGCGAGCGTGCGACGGCCGCGCTGGCGGCGTTGACCGGGACGCAGCAGCCTGTGCGCCGGCACTTCTCGGTGCAGGAGCGGGGGAGAGTGATTCTGGTCCCGGTCTCCGAAGTCCTGTATTGCCGGGCGGAGCTGAAGTACGTGACGCTGCGCACCCGTGAGCGCGAATACCTGGTGGAGGAGTCGTTGGCTTCGATCGAGGATGAGCTTGCCGCGCATTTCGTGCGCGTGCACCGCAGTGCACTGGTCGCGCGTGACGCGATCCTGGGCGTCGAGCGTGCCGTGCTTGCGGCCGAGGACGGCGAACGGGTGCAGGATGCGTGGCAGGTCATTCTGCGCGACATCGACGAGCGACTGCCGATTTCACGGCGGCAGTGGGGCGTAGTCAAGCCGCTGTTGCGCTGACCACGCTGGCAGGGTATTCAGCCGGTATTTCTCAATCCGGCCGCAATTCCGTTGATGGACAGGTGAATGCCACGCTGGATCCGTTCGTCCAGCGGCCGATCTTGTGCGACCGCGGTCCGGCGGCGCTTGATCAGCTCGACCTGCAGGTGATTCAGTGGATCGAGGTAGGCGAAGCGGTTTCTGATCGAGCGCGCCAGCAGCGGATTTCCAGCCAGCCTTTCCTTGGCCCCCGTAATCTGCGACAGGCAGCGTGCAGAACGCTCGTGCTCGTCGACGATGCGCTTGAAGATCGCATTGCGCAGCTTGCGATCGGCGACGAGCTTCGCATAACGCGACGCGACCGCAAGATCGGTCTTGGCCAGCACCATGTCCATGTTTGACAGCAAGGCCGCGAAGAACGGCCATTCCCGGAGCATTGCGCGCAGCATGGCCAGACGCGCCCGGGTCTGGCCGGCGTCCTCGTGCAGCCAGGAATCAACCGCACTGCCGATGCCGTACCAGCCTGGCAGCAGAAGGCGGCACTGCCCCCACGAGAATCCCCAGGGAATTGCCCGAAGATCTTCAATACGACGACTTGCCTTGCGCGAGGCCGGGCGCGAGCCGATGTTCAGTTCGGCGATCTCGGCGATGGGTGTGGCGGCAAAAAAGTAGTCGGTGAAGCCGGGCGTTTCATAGACCAGACTGCGGTAGGCACGGTGGGCACGCTCGGACAGCTCGGTCATCACGGCTTCGAACTGGGCGAGGCGCTTCGTCTGCCGGGCTTCGGTTCCGTGCGGGGCAAGCGTTGCCTCCAGCGTGGCGGCAACCAGCAGTTCCAGGTTGCGGCGACCAATCTCGGGATCGGAGAACTTGGATGCAATGATTTCCCCTTGCTCGGTCAACCTCAACTGTCCGTTCACGGTGCCGGGAGGCTGGGCCAGAATGGCTTCGTAGCTGGGCCCGCCGCCCCGTCCTACTGTCCCGCCGCGGCCGTGAAACAGACGCAATCTGACGCCGGTGCTATCGAATACCTCGACCAACCGGATCTCGGCCTTGTACAGCTCCCAGTTCGAGGTCAGGAAGCCGCCGTCCTTGTTCGAATCCGAATAGCCGAGCATGACTTCCTGCTGTTCCCCTTGCTGCGAAACCAGGGCGCGCACCAGCGGCAGAGCAAGAAAACTTCCCATGATCTCCGGCGCACATCGCAGATCAGGGATGGTCTCGAACAGCGGGATGACCATCAGGTCGGCAGTCATGCGTCCATTCTCGAACCGCAGCAGGCCAGCCTCCTTCTGCAGCAGCAGGACTTCGAGCAGGTCGGACACGGTTTCCGTATGCGAAATGATGTAGTTGCGAATGGCGTGTGCGCCGTAGCGCCGGCGAATTTCTTGCGCCGCACGCATGACGTCCAGTTCCGAGCGGGTTTCTTCGGAATACGCAAGGTAGGGTGAGTGCGACAGGCGTGGCGTTTCCAGTTCGCGCAGCAGCAGCGCAATCCTTTCCGGTTCGGACAGAGCGCCATAACCGGCTTGCACTCCGGTACGCTCCAGCAGTTCGGTTACCACGCGTTCATGCACGTCCGAACTTTGGCGCATGTCGAGCGAAGCCAGGTGAAAGCCGAACACCGTGGCGGCGCGCATGAGCGGTTCCAGCCGCGGGAGGGCAAGTGCGCCCGCGTGATTGGCGTCCAGCGAGTCGGACACGATGGCAAGGTCGCGCGCGAATTCCTCGGCGTTCGCATACGGTGTGGCGGGACCGACTTCCTGACGCAATACATGGGCAGCGCCGAGCGCACGGGCCGTTGCGGCAAGCCGCGCATACATGCCGATCAGTGCCCGGCGATAGGGTTCGTCGGCGCGATGTTCGGATTGATCGGGTGAAGCAGCCGCCAGGCTCTCGAGCTGCGGAGTGACGCCGGTGAGCAGCGTCGAGACCGACAGTTCGGCACCCAGCGCGTGCACTTCGTCCAGGTAGAACTCGAACACGGTCGCGGACTGGCGCGTCACGGCGTGGCGCATCGTGTCGGCGTTCACGTTGGGATTGCCGTCGCGGTCGCCGCCGATCCAGCTGCCCATCTGCAGAAAGGCTGGAAAGGCGGCATCGCCGTGACGCTGCGGAAAATGGGTTGCCACCTCGTGCTGGATGTCGTCGTATAGTTGCGGCACTTCGCGCAGGAAGGTGATGCGGTAATAGGACAGCGCGTTCTCGATTTCGTCGGCGACGGTCAGACGGCTGTAGCGCAGCATGCGCGTCTGCCACAAGGTTGCAATACGCGCGTGCAGAAGTTGGGTGTTGCGCGCCAATTCGCGTGGCGTCAGCGGCAGGTCGCGTTCGGCCAGCAGGCGGGCGATCTCGCGTTCGGCGTCGAGAATGCTCTTGCGTTGCACTTCCGTCGGGTGTGCGGTGAGTACCGGAGACACCAGGGCCTCGTGGAAGAAGCGGCGCACCGCCGCGCCCTGCACCCCGTCCTGATTCAGTCGTTCCAGGGCCCAGGCGATGCTGCCCTGCTGCGCTGCGGAGCCGGCCAGCAGGTGCGCGCGGCGGCGCCGGTTGTGGTGGCGATCTTCGGCAATGTTTGCGAGGTGCGAAAAATAGGAAAAGGCACGCACTACTGCATTGGTCTGGTCGCGCGTGAGTTTCCTGAGGAGCTTGTCGAGTTCGGCCCCTGCGCCGGAGTCGGTTTCGCGGCGGAAATGCACCGCCGTCTGGCGTATCGTTTCGACAACGTGGAAAACATCCTCGCCTTCTTGTTCGCGCAGTACATTGCCCAGCAAGCGGCCGAGCAGGCGGATATCTTCCTTCAGCGGCTGATCCTTGTCGTTGGTGGAGCGCCTGCTCAAATGGCGCGGGGTGGACTTGGGCATCAAGGATCCTGCTTGGATGGAGGTTGTTGGGCAACGGATTGCAAGAGGGGGCGTGATAAGATGCGAGGCCCTGCTGCGAGCAGCGTCGAATCAGAAAGTACCCGCCGTGAACGCTTCTTTCCCTTCCAGACTGGTGATCGCCTCGCGCGAGAGCCGGCTCGCCATGTGGCAAGCCGAGCACGTACGCGCCAGGTTGGCCGAATTATATCCACGCTGCTGTGTTGAAATCCTGGGCATGACCACCCAGGGGGACCGCATTCTCGATCGCGCCTTGTCCAAGATCGGTGGCAAGGGCTTGTTTGTCAAGGAACTGGAAGTGGCAATGTCCGAAGGCCGTGCCGATCTCGCCGTGCACTCGCTCAAGGACGTGCCGATGGAGCTGCCCGAGGGTTTTGCGCTGGCTGCAGTGCTGGAACGCGAAGATCCGCGCGACGCTTTTGTCTCGAACGACTATCCCGACCTCGATGCGCTGCCCGTCGGCGCGGTGGTCGGTACGAGCAGCCTGCGTCGCCAGGCCATGATCTCCGCGCGCTATCCGAAGTTGGTGGTGCAGCCCCTGCGCGGCAACCTGGATACGCGTCTGGGCAAGCTAGATCGTGGCGACTATGCCGCCATCATCCTGGCGGCCGCAGGCCTCAAGCGTCTGGGACTGACGCAACGCATCCGCAGCCTGCTCGCGCCGGAACAAAGCTTGCCTGCCGCCGGGCAGGGTGCAATGGCGATTGAAGTGCCGGCCGGGCGTCCAGAGCTGCTGCAGGTGCTGGCGCCGCTGAATCATTTGCCGACCGCGCAGGCGGTCCGTGCCGAGCGCACGGTCTCGCGCATTTTTGGCGGCAGCTGTCAGATTCCGCTGGCCGCCTTTGCCGAAGTGAGCGGCGACAGCATGCGTCTGCGCGCCATGGTGGCCACGCCGGACGGTCGGCGCGTGGCGCGGGCCGAAGCGCAAGGGCCGGCTGATCGCCCCGAACAACTCGGCGAGCAGGTCGCGCAAGCCTTGCGTGTGCAGGGCGCCGAAGACATTCTTGCAAGCTGCCGCGCACAGGCTTGAAATCAATTCGAACCGAGCGAAGTACCACGTTGAACATGAGCGACAGCCTGCCGCCCGTCGTTGTCACGCGCCCGCTTGTGCAAGCGCTGCCCTTGGCCGACAAGGTGAGCAGGCTGGGGCGCGCGGCCGTGGTGTTCCCCTTGCTCGACATCCTGCCGTTGGACGATCTCGCGCCGTTGCACGAACGGATGGCGCGGCTGGAAGACTATGCGATGGTCGCCTTTGTCAGTCCGAACGCCATTGACGCTGCGTTACCCCTGGTCCAGCGCTGGCCATCCGCCGTGGCGATCGGGGTCGTGGGCGCAGGCAGTCGCAGTGCGTTGGCCCGGCACGGAATCACCGACGCGAACGCGCGCATCTACAGCCCGGAGGACCCGCGTCGCAGCGACTCCGAAGCCTTGGTGGAGATCCTGGATCGCGATGCATTGCGTGGCCAGCGCGTGCTGATCGTGCGCGGCGAAAGCGGTCGCGAGTTTTTGGCTGACGCGCTGCGCGCGGCCGGCGTGCAGGTCGATCCGGTAGCTGCCTATCGGCGCACCGCGCCGGCGCTCGATGCACAACGGCGCGCGCAGCTGGTTCGGCTGCTCGACGACGGCGCCGAATGGCTGATCACCAGTTCCGAAGCCATGCGCATCCTGCACGATTTTGTACTGGAGGTGCGCGGCGACGCCGGTCTTGCTAGTCTGCGCCGGCAGCGCCTGATCGTTCCGCACAAGCGCATCGCAGAAACCGCGCAATCTTTCGGCTGCGAAGACCTGATCGTGACCGCTTCGGGCGACGATCAGCTTTTGGCAGCGTTACAATCCCGACCATGAACGCATCCCCTCCGACCTCTGACGTCAAGCCGTCCGATCCATCATCCAGCGCACCTGATACTGTCGCTTCGACCGCGCCATCAGCGCCGGCCCGGGCGGGCGCGGCAGGCAACCGCATGCTCGCGCTTGCGGTTGCCTTGGTGGCCGTGCTTCTGCTCGGCCAATGGTGGTATGCACAACAGCAGATTGCCGATGTGCGCGAGGATGTGGCACAGCGGCTGCGCAGCGGCGAAGTCGTGGCCACCGAAAGCCGGGTCATGCTCAAGTCAATGCAGGAAAACCTGCAGGCGCTGCAAGCCAAGGTCAACGTGATCGAAAACCGGCAGGGCGAGACCCAGAGCCAGCAGCTTGCGCTCGAACAGATGTACCAGGAACTGGCGCGCTCGCGCGACGACTGGACGCTGGCCGAAATCGAGCAGGTCCTGTCTACGGCAAACCAGCAGCTGCAACTGGCCGGCAATGTGCAGGGCGCGATTATCGCGCTGCAAAATGCAGAGACGCGGATTGCGCAATCCGACACACCGCAGTTTCTGCGCCTGCGCCGTGCAATCGGCGAGGACCTGGAGCGACTCAAAGCCCTGCCGTCGGTCGACTTGTCGGCCATTGCATTGCGCCTGGACAGCGCCATCAACCAGATCGACAAGATGCCGCTGCTGGTCGGCGAGCGGCCGGCAGAGGGCGCTGCCGAACCCAAGATCGAAAGGCGTTCCGCGCCGCCGGTGGATTCGGGCGAGAAGGCCGATTGGCTGGCTCGAATCGAGAATCTGTGGCAAAGCTGGTCGAGCGAGTTCTGGCACGACATCCGGCAAGTGATCCGGGTACGCAACGTACAGGAACCGGACGCATTGCTGCTGTCTCCGTCCGAGGCTTACTTCGTGCGCGAAAATCTCAAGCTGCGCCTGCTCAATGCACGTCTTGCACTGCTGACGCGAAATGAGGCTGCCTTGAGCAGCGACCTTGCATCAGCTCAGGACATCATTGCGCAGTATTTCGACGCGCGCGCACGCGAAACCCAGACCGTGCAGGCATTGCTGCGCCAGGTACAGCAAAGTCCGCTGTCGATCGAGTTGCCGAGCCTGAGTGCGAGCCTGAATGCGGTGCGCGGCGGCAAGCCGGCTTCGAACGTTCCTTAGGTCGAAGTCCATGCGCACACTGATCTCGATCGTCATCCTGTTCGCGCTGGCCATCGGCCTGGCCGTCGCCGCGCGCTTCAATCCGGGCAACGTGGTGCTGTTCTATCCGCCGTACCGGATCGACATGTCGCTCAACTTCTTCATTCTGCTGCTGGCGCTGCTGTATTTCGTGCTGCAGCTTGTGTTTGGGGCGATCCGTACCACGCGGCGCATGCCGGCCCGCGTGGCCGAGTACCGCCGCGACAAGCGCGAACGCGATGGAAACAAGGCCTTGCGCGAGGCGCTGAAGGCCTTGTTCGAAGGCCGCTTCGGTCATGCGGAGAAGGCGGCCGAGCGCGCATCGAAGGTGCCTGAGAATGCCGGGGTGGCAGCGCTGATCGGTGCCCGCGCGGCGCACCGGATCGGACAGCCCGAGCGGCGGGACACATGGCTTGCGCGCATCGAGGGAGATCCTGCGATGCGGACGGCACGGCTCATGACGAGCATCGATCTTGCGGTCGATGAACACGAATCCGAAGCGGCGCTGGAGGCCGTGCGCGAGCTTGGTACCGAGGGCACGCGTCACATTCACGCGCTGCGGCTGGCGCTCAAGGCCAATCAACAGGAGCGCAATTGGGCAGAGGTGCTGCGCCTGGTGCGCGTGCTCGACAAGCGCAATGCCCTGCATCCTGCCGCGGCGCGCCGCCTGCGCGAACTCGCCTATGACGATCTTCTGGCTTCGCAGCGAGATCCCGAGTCGCTGCGCCTTTTTTGGGACGCAGTGCCGACGGCGGACCGCCTGCGCTCACCGATTGCATTGCAGGCGGCAAACGCCTTCTGCGATTGTGGATTGCAGGATCAGGCGCGCAACGTGATTGAAAAGGCGCTCGAGGCCGAGTGGGACGATCGCCTGGTGCGCGCATATGCCCGCTGTGCGGCAGCGGAAGGCACGCAGGCGCTGCTGTTGCAGATCGAGCGCTGCGAGAAATGGCTGCAGTCCCGGCCGAACGAGCCTGAACTCGAACTCACGTTGGGCGCCTTGTGCCTGCGCCAGAACCTCTGGGGCAAGGCGCAGCGGCATCTGGAAGCCGCGCTGGCGGGTGCCACGGATTCGCAGACGGTGCGGGCTGCCCACCTGAAGCTGGCGCAAATGCATGAGGCACTGAGCCAGCCGGAGGAGGCCGCGTCGCATTATCGACAGTGCGCACTCGGGACCATCTACTGATCTGTTGCGCTGCAATATATACAAGAGAAAGCGGGATATAATCGCCGCTTTTTTCCATCCCCTGGATTTTCACCACATCAAAGAGAGCATCATGAGCTTGAACAATGTGCCGCCCGGACGCGACGTGCCGAACGATTTCAATGTGATCATCGAGATTCCCATGAATGCCGATCCGATCAAGTACGAAGTCGACAAGGACACCGGTGCGATTTTCGTCGATCGTTTCATGGGGACCTCGATGCACTATCCATGCAATTACGGTTACGTCCCGCAGACGATTTCCGACGACGGCGATCCGGTCGACGTGCTGGTGATCACGCCGTTTGCTCTGCTGCCCGGCGTCGTGGTGCGTTGCCGCCCGATCGGCGTGCTGAAGATGAAGGACGAGGCAGGTGGTGATGCCAAGCTGTTGGCTGTGCCGGTTGACAAAGTGTTGCCCATCTATACGCACTGGCAGAAGCCGGAAGACCTCAATCCGCTGCGTCTGCAGCAGATTCAGCACTTCTTCGAGCATTACAAGGATCTGGAGCCAGGCAAGTGGGTGAAGGTCGAAGGTTGGGAAGGTCCGGACGCCGCGCGTCAGGAAATTCTCAATGGCATTGCCGCTTACAACCGCCAGCACGGCAAGTAAGGCTTCTCGGAGGCACTCAGGGCACGCCACCGATGGCGGAAAACGGGTCGGCCGCTTCAGGAAAGCCGGCGCCTCCCTGATCCGCAAACGAGCTCCGCAATCGAGCACCGCGGACGCGGTGCCGAAAGCACGCCGATCAGGCGGGCGGCAGCAAAAGTGCGGATCCGGCAGCGATCGCGACGCCAAGGGCCAGCAGCCATGGCAGTACTCTGCGTGCGTGTGCCATTACCGGATTGGTACCCGTGCCCGTGTCGCCCGATACCATCTTACGCCGGCGTACCCGGCGCTCCCGCAGCAGATAGCGTTTCAGGTCGAACGCCATCTGCTGTGCGTTCTGGTAGCGCTTCTCGGGTCGCTTCTGCATGGCCTTGCTTACGACTCGGGCAAGCAGCGCCGGCACTTCCGGATTCAACTCGTACAGCGCAGGCGGTGCCTTGTAGGCGATTTGATCCAGCACGCGCTCCCGATCGTCCCCGTCAAACGGCCTGCAGTTGGTCAGCATTTCATACAGCATCACCCCCAACGAATAGATATCCGAGCGCGCGTCCGCCGGTTTTCCTTGTGCCTGCTCGGGTGACATGTAGTTCGGCGTGCCCAGCGGCTGGCGGGGCCTGAACATGGTGAGGATGGCATCGAGCTGGTCGGGCGTGCCGACGCGGTTCGGCGCACGCGCGATGCCAAAATCCATCAGCTTTGGCTGGCCGTCGCCGACCAGAAAAACGTTTGCCGGCTTGACGTCGCGGTGAATGACCTGATTGCGGTGGGCATGGTCGAGCGCGTCGGCCAGCTTCCACCCGATCGAGGCTACTTCCTCGGGATTGAAGCGGCGTCCGCTGGCAAGAATGCGATCCAGCGACTGCCCTTGCAGGTACTCCATCGCGATGTATGGAAGCTCGCCTTCGTCGCATGCGTCATAGATTGTGACGATGTGAGGATGGCACAGGCGGCCGGCCGCGCGCGCCTCGTTGATCAGGCATTCGGCCTGGCGGCGTCGCTCGGCGGGCCCTAGTCGGGGCAATACGGTCTTGATTGCGACATCGCGACCGACGACAGGGTCGTGTCCCAGGAAAATCCGGCCCGAGGCGCCGCGTCCCAACTCCCGGGACAGGTGGAAACGCCCGATTCGTGCTGGTTCGGGCTTGTCGGCAGCAATGGACAGGTCGTGCAGATTCATGATTGCGCAAGCATGCCGCCAAGTGAGCAATTTTGCAACAAGATCGGATGCATCGCCATTCAGTGTATTCAGGGTTGCGGATCGGTATCACCGGAACGGATTGTGCTCGCCCAGTTCGTCCATGTAGGCGCCGATCCCGAGTCCTTCGCGTTCCGTGAAATGACGCACGGCGGCGGCGAAACCTGGGTCGGCGAGCGCGTGCGCGGAGTGCAGCGCGTGTGGCAGAAAGCCGCGCGCCATCTTGTGTTCCCCCTGAGCTCCCCCCTCGAAACGCTCGAGCCCGTTGGCAATGCAAAAGGACAGCGGCTGATAGTAGGCGGTTTCGAAATGCAGGCAGGGAATGTGCTCCAGCGCTCCCCAATAGCGGCCATACAGCGCATGGCGATCATGTACGAGGAGCGAACTGGCGATCGGTCTGCGTTCGCGCTCGGCGATCACCAGCAGCAGGTGTTGGGGCATCGCCTGTGCAATGCGCAGAAAGAAATCGAGACTCAGATAGGGCGTTGAGTAGTGCTCGGCATAGGTATTGTCGTAGCAGCGCTTGAAGAAGCGCCAGTCGGCTTCGGATGCTTCGTTGCCGGTCACCTGGCGAAAGCGCACTCCCGCTTCGTGCACGTGACGGCGCTCGGCGCGAATGTTTTTGCGTTTCTTGCGCTCCAGCGCGCCGAGGAATTCGTCGAAGTCGCGGTAGCCCTGGTTAATCCAGTGAAACTGCACGCTGCGCCTGAGGATGAAGCCGCGCTCCTGCAATTGCAGCGCCTCGGGTTCGGTCGGCAGTAGCACATGGGTAGAGGACAGGCCGCTGTCCTCCTGCAGCGAACACAGGGCGTCGACCAGGGCTGCGCGAGCCGCCTCATCGCGCGCAAGCAGGCGCGGGCCGGCAACCGGCGTAAAGGGAGCCGCCGACAGCAGCTTGGGGTAATAGACCATGCCGTGGCGGCGATAGGCGTCTGCCCACGCCCAGTCGAACACATACTCGCCATAGGAGTGATCCTTCCGATACAGGGGGAGGGCGGCCTGCAGCGTGTCGCCATGCCAGAGCGTCAGATAATGCGTGTGCCATCCGGTGGCCGCGCTTGCGCTGCCGCTTTCGTGCAGGGCGTGCAGGAAGGCAAAAGAAAGAAAGGGGTTGGTATCGGGCTGGAGTGACACCAGTTCGTCCCAGACGGATTGCCCGATGAGCGCAAGGGAAGAAAGGATTCGCGTGCGATAATTCATCTGCTGATTTCAATAACCCTCGCCGCTTCATCCGCTTCCCGATATGACTGTCAACGTTGCCATCGCCCAGATCAATTGCACCGTCGGCGATTTCACCGGCAATCACGAAAGAATCGTGCAGGCCGCACGTCGGGCGGCGCAGCAAGGCGCGGATGTCGTGGTGACTCCGGAAATGTCGCTCGCGGGATATCCGCCGGAAGACTTGTTGCTGCGCCCTTCATTCTACGCAAGATCACAGCAGCAGTTGGGCGAGCTGGCGGCCGAGCTGGCAGAGCTGAAGGATCTCCATGTAGTTGTCGGTCACCCGCTGGCCGAAGAGGGCAAGCGCTACAATGCGGCTTCGGTGTTGGTGAACGGCAAGGTCGTCCGCACTTACCGCAAGTACGCCCTGCCGAACGATACCGTCTTCGATGAAATGCGCTACTTCGATTCCGTCGATGAGCCCTGCGTATTCGAGGTCAAAGGGCTGCGCTTTGGTCTGAATCTGTGCGAGGACGCGTGGTCGCCGTATGCGCCTGCGCGGGCGAAGGAAGCGGGCGCACAGGTGCTGCTGATTCTCAACGGCTCGCCCTACCACATGAACAAGCAGGACCGGCGTTACGCGGTCATGCGAAATCATGTGTCCGTGCTCGGTCTGCCTCTTGTGTATGCGAACCTGGTCGGCGGTCAGGATGAGCTGATCTTCGACGGCAATTCCTTCGTGATGGACGGCATGGGCGTGGCTTGCGCCCAGATGAAGCATTGCGAAGAAGACCTGCAGATCATCGCCTTCGAGGGAGGGCAGCCGAAGACCGCGACGATCGCGCCCGCGCTGTCCATTGAAGCTTCGGTCTACCAGGCGCTGGTGCTGGGCGTGCACGACTACATCGGCAAGAACGGCTTTCCGGGCGTGATCATCGGGCTGTCGGGCGGGGTCGATTCCGCGCTGACGCTGGCCATTGCGGTCGATGCGCTCGGTGCAGACAGAGTGCGCGCGGTGATGATGCCTTCACCGTACACGGCCGATATTTCCCTGATCGATTCGCGCGACATGGTTGCGCGTATCGGTGTGCGCTACGACGAAATCCCGATCGCCGATTGTTTTTCTGCTTTTCGCGATACGCTGGCGGAGCAGTTCAAGGGCTTGCCAGAAGACAGCACCGAAGAGAACATACAGGCGCGTATTCGCGGCACCCTCCTGATGGCCTTGTCCAACAAGACCGGCGCGATCGTGCTCACCACTGGCAACAAGAGCGAGATGGCCGTTGGTTACTGCACGTTGTATGGCGACATGGCCGGCGGCTTCGCGGTGATCAAGGACATTGCCAAGACCCTTGTCTACCGCTTGTGTGACTACCGCAACAGCCTCTCCGACGTGATCCCTGAGCGCATCCTGACCCGCGCACCCTCGGCTGAGTTGCGCCCAAATCAGACCGATCAGGATTCGCTGCCGGAATACGATGTGCTGGACGGCATCATGCGCATGTACATGGAGGAGGACCGCAGCGTCGCCGAGATAGTCGCCGCCGGTTATCGCAAGGAGGACGTCGAGCGCGTGACGCGCCTGATCAAGATCAACGAGTACAAGCGACGCCAGGCGCCGATTGGAGTGCGCGTGACCCATCGTGCTTTCGGGCGCGACTGGCGCCATCCGATTACTTCGAAATTTCGCGAATGATTTTTTAGACAGGGGAAAACGATGAAACTGATTACCGCCATCATCAAACCGTTCAAGCTCGACGAAGTGCGTGAAGCGCTGGGCGACATCGGCGTGACCGGCCTGACGGTCACCGAGGTCAAAGGCTTTGGCCGCCAGAAGGGGCACACGGAGCTGTACCGTGGTGCGGAATATGTGGTGGATTTCCTGCCGAAGGTGAAGATCGAGGCAGTCGTGGACGATGACGTCGTCGAACAGGCGGTGGATGCGATCATCAAGTCTGCACGCACAGGAAAGATCGGAGACGGCAAAATCTTCGTGCGCAGCGTGGAACAGGTGATCCGCATCCGAACAGGCGAGACAGGCCCGGACGCAGTCTAGGGTCCATCTAGCTGCCGCTGCGCACGTGCCGCAGTGGCGGCTTCCAAATTATTTGACCCTGACATCCATCATCCAGGTTACCAGCCGCAAGCCGCAGATCAGGAGCGCGCTCGACCACAGTGTAATGTCCGGTGCAACCTGAAGCTCCCTGAGCAGCACGTAGAACCAGCAGCCCGCGAAGGCGCAGATTGCATATGGCCGGCCATCCCGCAGCACCATCGGCACCTCGTTGCAGATGATGTCGCGCAGTACGCCACCGAAGATTCCGGTAATGACGCCCATCATCGTCGCGATGAACCAGGGCATGCCCAAGGCGAGAGCCTGCGACACTCCGACCACAGAGAACAGCCCGAGGCCAAAGGCGTCTGCGATCACGATCAGGCGTTCGGAGACGACGCGCTGGTAGATGCGCATCAATGGCAGCGCGATCAGCGTCAATGCAAATACCAGGATCGCGTATTCCTGATGCTCGACCCAGAACAGCGGGCGCTTGTCGAGCAGGATATCGCGCAAGGTGCCGCCGCCGAAGGCGGTGATGAAGGCGACGATAAACACGCCAACCACATCCATCTTCTGCCGGCGTGCCTCGGCAAAGCCGGAAAAGGCTCCGACCAGGATGGCCACGATTTCAATGAATTTGAGTAAAGACATCGGGGATCCGTTGGGCAGCTTGCCGCATGGTACTGCGTTTGCTCCGTAGCAAAGCGAGCAGGCAGAAGATTGACGGCGGACGCTCAGCCCTTGAGCAAGACCACCAAGGCGCCCGCGCCGCCTTCGTCGGCGCGCGCCTGACAGAAGGCGATCACTTCCTCCTTCTGCACCAGCCAGCTGCGCACCTTGTTTTTCAGCACGGGCTCGCGATTGACTGAGCCCAGGCCCTTTCCGTGAATGATGCGCACGCAGCGCACGCCGCGCCGGACTGCATTGCGCAGGTATTCGGCGAGCGCTTCGCGCGCTTCGTCGCGGCGCATGCCGTGCAGGTCGAGCTGGCCCTGTATGACCCAATGGCCGCGCCGCAGGCGCCGCAACACGTCGCCGCCGACACCGGGGCGGGCATAGCTCAGTCCTTCGTCGGTATCGAGCAGGGTGTCGACGGTGAATTCATCGGACAGGGACTCGACTAGCGCGGCCTGTTCATCGGCCAGATGCTGGCGCGGAACGGGAGATGGAGGCGGAGGAGGCGCGACGACGCGATTGGACTGCTGTAGCGGATGCACCTGGCCCAGGCTGCGGCGGAAGAGGTCGGCATCACGCCGTTTCTCCACTTCTTCGCGCAGGCGTTCGGCTTCAGCCTTCCTGCGCGCTTCCTCGTGCGCCTTCAGGGCCGCGCGCACAGTCTTCAACGCGGCGAAGTCCTTGATTGCGCCTGCCATGGTTCATCTCCGGAACCCGAACTGCGGGCCCGTGCTCAGTCTTCCTGACTTTCCAGGTAGCGTTGTGCATCGAGCGCGGCCATGCACCCGGTGCCCGCGCTCGTGATGGCCTGGCGATACACGTGGTCCTGCACGTCGCCAGCCGCGAACACTCCGGGAATATTGGTGGCGGTCGCCATGCCGTTCAGCCCGGAGCGGGTGACTATATAGCCGTTCTTCATTTCCAGCTGGCCTTCGAAGATCGCCGTGTTCGGCTTGTGGCCGATGGCGATGAACAGTCCGTGCACCTGCACTTCGCTGGCCGTGCCGTCAATGGTCGACCTGATGCGCGCACCGGTCACGCCGCTTTCGTCGCCGAGGACTTCATCGAGGACATGGTTCCATTTGATTTCGACCTTGCCTTCCTCGACCTTGGCCATCAGGCGGTCGATCAGGATGGGCTCGGCGCGGAACTTGTCGCGGCGGTGAATGACCGTCACCTTGCTGGCGATGTTGGCCAGATAGAGCGCTTCTTCAACCGCAGTATTGCCGCCGCCGACGACGGCAACTTCCTGGTTCTTGTAGAAGAACCCGTCGCACGTCGCGCATGCGGATACGCCCTTGCCCATGAAGGCTTCTTCGGACGGCAGGCCGAGATATTGCGCGGAGGCGCCGGTTGCGATGATCAGCGCGTCACAGGTGTACTCGCCGGCGTCGCCTTGCAGGCGTATCGGCTTTTCCTTCAGATGCACGGTGTGGATGTGATCGAACACGATCTCGGTGCTGAAGCGCTCGGCATGCTGCAGCAGGCGTTGCATCAGCTCAGGCCCCTGTACGCCCATCGGATCGCCTGGCCAGTTCTCCACATCGGTCGTGGTCATCAGTTGGCCGCCTTGTTCGACGCCCGTGATCAGGACGGGTTTCAGGTTGGCGCGTGCCGCGTAGACGGCCGCGCTGTAGCCGGCCGGGCCGGAACCGATGATGAGGACGTGGGCGTGTTTGCTTGCCATGATGTGTCAGGAAGAGGAGTGAAGGATGGAGGATGAAGGCTGCGGTGGCTGTCGCGGGCGAGGCCCGGAATGTGTGTCCGGCTGTGACCGGGAGGGCACGATGGTCGAATTGGCTCGATTCCCTCGTGCAAAACTGGTTAAGATTATAGCCAACCTGCAGCGCCCTGTCGGCCCCGGGGCGCCTCTTAGCATTCCGACATGACGAAATCCACCCGAGCCTATACCCGCAACACCGAAGCCCCGCCCGAATTGCCGAGCCGGGTGGTACGCCTGCTGTCCGAGGCGCGCTGGATCGCACTTGCCGGTGTGACCGCTTACCTGCTGATCGTGTTCCTGAGCTATTCCAAGGCTGACCCGGGCTGGTCGCAGGCCGCTGTCGTGGACGATATCGCGAACTGGGGAGGGCGCACCGGCGCCTGGGTGGCCGACCTGCTGCTGTTCATATTCGGGTTCTCGGCGTGGTGGTTCTGCGTGCTGTGCCTGCGTTCGGTTTGGTCCGGCTATCGGCTCCTGTCGCAGCGCTGGCTGTTCCAGACCGAGCCCGAGGCCGAGCATCAGCATGAGGTGTGGATACGTTCACTCGGCTTCGTGCTGATGCTCACCGGCAGCGTCGCCCTTGAATACCTGCGCATGTACTCCCTGCAGGCGGAGTTGCCGCGCGCCCCGGGCGGGGTGCTGGGTGAACTGGTCGGCGAAGCGGCGCAGACCGCTTTCGGATTCACTGGGGCTACACTGTTTCTGCTGCTCCTGTTTGGCGTCGGGTTCAGCCTGTTCTTCCATGTCTCCTGGCTGTCGGTTGCCGAGCGCCTGGGCGGCGCGATCGAGAATGCCGTTCGTTTCGTGCGCAATCTGTATGCTGCACACGAGGATCGCAAGCTGGGTGAAGTTGCCGCCGTCAAGCGTGAAGTGGCGGTGGTGCAGGAGCGGGCCAAGATCGTCGAGGCGCCGCCGATTCGCATCGAGCCCCAGGTCGTGGCGGTGCCCAAGTCCGAGCGCGTGCAGAAGGAAAAGCAGGTTTCCCTGTTCAACGATTTGCCGGACACCAACTTGCCGCCCTTGTCGTTGCTGGATGAGCCGCCGCCAGCGCAGGAGACCGTCAGCGTGGAGACGCTGGAATTTACCAGCCGCTTGATCGAGAAAAAGCTGTCCGACTTCGGCGTCGAAGCCAAGGTGGTTGCGGCCTATCCGGGGCCGGTCATTACGCGCTACGAGATCGAGCCGGCCACGGGCGTCAAGGGCAGTCAGATCGTTAACCTTGCGCGCGACCTGGCGCGTTCGCTGGCGCTGACCTCGATTCGCGTGGTCGAGACCATTCCTGGCAAGAACTACATGGGCCTGGAGTTGCCGAATCCGAAGCGTCAGATCGTGCGCCTGACCGAAATTCTCGGTTCCAAGGTCTACAACGACAGCACCTCCGCCCTGACCATCGCCCTGGGCAAGGACATCGCCGGCAATCCGGTCGTGGCCGACCTGGCCAAGATGCCGCACTTGCTGGTCGCCGGTACCACCGGTTCGGGCAAGTCGGTCGGTATCAACGCAACCATCCTGTCGCTGCTTTACAAGTCCGACCCCCACAACGTGCGCATGATCCTGATCGACCCGAAGATGCTGGAAATGTCGGTCTACGAGGGCATCCCGCACCTGCTGGCGCCGGT
>JAEZHR010000119.1 GCA_023416415.1 Pseudomonadota bacterium | reverse complement strand
TTCGCCAACCAGGCGCGTCGCGCCGGCGCTGACCGTTTCTCGGCGCTGCTGGAAGCGGCGCACGTGCGCCTGCGTCCGATCCTGATGACCACGCTGGCCATGGTGTTCGGCATGGTACCGCTGGCCTTCGGCATGTCCGAAGGTTCCGAGCAGCGCGCGCCCATGGGCCAGGCCGTGATCGGCGGCATCATCACCTCCTCCATCCTCACGCTGGTCGTGGTGCCCGTGATTTACACCTATCTCGACGACTTCGCGCAATGGGCCAGGCGCAAATGGGCAGGCGTGCCGGAAAGCAACACTGGTACACCTGCCTTGACCGTGCCGCAAGGCAAGAGCGAGGATGCCGTTTGATAGAATGGCGACCGTTCCGAACACGATTCCCACCAACAATTCCGCCTGCCGAAAATGAACATCGAAAAAGCCCGATACAACATGATCGAACAACAGATCCGCACCTGGGATGTGCTCAATCCCGAAGTGCTGGATCTGCTGGTCGCCGTCAAGCGTGAAGCCTTCGTGCCGGCTGCCTTCCGCAGTCTGGCTTTCGTCGACACCGAGATTCCGCTGCCCGGAGGCGAATTCATGTTCGCGCCCAAGGTGGAAGCACGCATCCTGCAGGAGCTGGACGTCAAGAAGAACGAGGATGTGCTCGAGATCGGCGCAGGCTCCGGCTACATGGCCGCCCTGCTGGCCGGCAGGGCACGTCACGTCACCACGGTCGAAATCGACCCCGCCCTGCGCGATCTGGCCGCGAAGAATCTGGCCGACAACGGCGTGCGAAATGTGGACGTGGAGCTGGGCGATGGCGCGCGCGGCTGGAAAGACGGCAAGTACGACGTCATCGTGATCTCCGGCTCGCTGCCTGTGCTGCCGGACGCCTTCCTGCAGCAGCTCAAGGTCGGCGGCCGACTTTTCGCCATCATCGGCAATTCGCCGGTGATGACGGCCCAGATCGTTACCCGCGTTTCCGACAGTGCCTGGAATACGGTCAACCTTTTCGAAACCGAGGTCAAGCCGCTGCGCAACGCGCTGGCCCCGTCCCGCTTTTCGTTCTGAACCATGCAAAACCTGACCGCGCCCGAACTCGCAGCCTGGCTGGCGGACCCTTCACGCCCCAGCCCGGTATTGCTGGACGTGCGCGAACCCTGGGAATTCGAAACCTGCCATATCGCCGGTTCGCGCCTGATGCCGATGCAGACGGTGCCGGCGCGCATCGAGGAACTGGATGACGAAGCGCCCGTGGTCTGCATCTGCCACCACGGCATGCGCAGCATGCAAGTGGCCGCCTTCCTGGAGCGCAACGGTTTCAGCGAAGTCAGCAACCTGAGCGGCGGCGTTCATGCCTGGGCCATGCAGGTCGATCCGAACATGCCGCAGTACTGATCCGTCCTTGACCGTCTTCAAGCCCCTTTGAGCACCACTGACCGCAGAACGGAGATTTCGATGCGCAAACCCGCCCTTGCGGCCCTGATCGCCGGCACCCTCCTGTCCATCAATGCCTACGCATTGGACCTGCTGCAGGTGTACCAGGAAGCGCTGGCCCATGATGCACAGTACGCAGCCGCCCGCGCGGCGCTGCAGGCGGGACAGGAAACCGAAATCCAGGCGCGTGCCGGCCTGTTGCCGACCATCGGCCTGGGCGGCACACACACCCGGCGCGATGTGCCGACGATCGGCACCATCGACAACGACTCCTACGCGATCACCCTCACACAGCCGCTGTTCCGGGCGGCCAACTGGCAGACCTACCAGCAGGGCAAGCTGTCGGCCCAGGCCAGCGAGGTGCAATTCGCGCTGGCGCAGCAGGATCTGATCCTGCGCGTGTCGCAAGCCTACTTCACCGTGCTGGCCGCACAGGACACGCTGGACTCGGTCCAGGCGCAGAAGGCTGCGATCACCGAACAACTGGCCGCGGCCAGGCGCAATTTCGAAGTCGGCACCGCAACCATCACCGACACCCACGAAGCCCAGGCCCGCTATGACCTGGTCGTGGCGCAGGAGTATGCGGCCCAGAACGAGCTCGATATCGCACGCGCGTCACTCCAGCAAATCATCGGCCGCCCCGTTGCCAGCCTGTCCGGACTGCGTCCCGGCGTGACCCTCGCCCCGCCCGAGCCGGCGCGCGTGGATGAATGGGTGCAGAACGCGGAGCAGCAGAGCCAGGGCGTGCTGGTGCGGGAACTTGCCCTGCAGATTGCGCAGCGCGAGATCAAGCGCAATCGCGCCGGCCACCTGCCGACCCTCGACCTCGAAGCCAGCCGCAGCTACAGCGACAGCAGCATCGTCATCCCCGGCAGCGTGAACGGCACCACCGACACGATCGGCGTGCGCTGGACGGTGCCCCTGTTCACCGGCTTTGCCGTCACCAGCCAGGTCCGCCAGGCGATCGCCGAAGAAGACCGCGCCCGCAGCGAACTCGAATCCGCCCGCCGCAACGCCGCCCTCTCCGCCCGTCAGGCCTACCTCGGGGTCATCGCCAGCCTGGCACAGGTGCGCGCACTGGAAGCCGCCGAAGTATCGAGCAACTCGGCGCTGGAATCGAACCGGCTCGGCTATCAGGTCGGTGTGCGCATCAACATCGACGTGCTCAACGCCCAGCAGCAGCTCTACGCAACGCGGCGCGATCTGGCGCAGGCACGCTACAACGTGCTGGTCAACAGCCTGCGACTGAAGTCGGCGGCAGGAAGCTTGAGCGAGGAAGACGTTGCACAAGTGAACCGGTTGCTGGGCGCGCGCTGAGCGCCTGTTCCTCCATAGGGTGCATGCGCGGCCACAGGCGGGCTGCACCCGATCTTTACCGTACTTTGCGCCCCCCCTCGGCCACCAGCACCGGATTCATGCACGGGTCGTTGTACATCTTGAACTGCCTATAGACCTTGAAGTAGGCCCGGCCTGCGTCCGTGTCGGCCAATAGCTCGTCAAGACAGGCGGCGATATCGGCGCGCTGCTCCAGTAGCCGCCCGAGCTTGGTGCGGCACGCAGCCCGGTACGCCTCATCTACGTCGGTGCGCTCGATCTGACTGCGCATGGCGGCTATCTTGAGTGCCAGGATGGACATACGGTCGATCATGCTACCCGCCGTCTCGCTGTTGAGACGAGCGTCGACCGATACACTGGCCATCGGCGAATCACTCTGAGCCGAGGTCGAATCGGCAAGTCCCAACGCGATCAGTAAATGTTCGTCGATACGCTCCGTAGCGTCATTGCGCGCTTGATTGTAGCGGTCGATCGCACGCTTATTGGCTGCTATCTCTCTATCGGCGACCTGAGTCCGCCGGGCCAAGTCCTCTTCGCACCAAAGCATCCTGTTATTGCGGTGGTTTTCGGCGATCCAATACCAGATGTCCGGTCCGGCGGGAGGCGCCGATCCAGAGGCCGGCGGCGAGCACTGAGTCAAACAGCGGTCGTGAAACTCGGTTACGGATGCGCTTTTGATCGGGATCATCTCGTTTCTCCGGAGCTGCGATTTCGCCATTCTATGTAGCGAGCTTGGAACTGCCCGGAAAAGTCACAAAGAAGTGCAAAGAACACTTTTGGACTGCACCCTTAATGCACAGCAAGCTACGCGGCAAAATGGAAAAGAGGACGAACCGAAGCTCGGTCGGAATAAGCTCTAGCGATCTGACTTGAGCCGTGACAGGGGCTTGCCTTCGATCCGCACGGGCACAATTTCTGTTTCCGAAAATGCAACCAAGCGCACAAGTTTGTCGCTCTCTTCAAGTGCCGGATCTTGAAACGCTCCTTCGCATGGCTGGAAAAATGCAGGCGTTTCTGGAGGAACTGCGAGCGCTAACTGCACGCCAGCGTGCAGTTCATCATGCCTGCATTCCTCCAATGTTGTTTTAAAGATATCGATAAGGCTCTAATTGCTGAGCAACCTACCCTCGTCTCCTGGCTCCACTCCACCAGTCTTCACAAAGACTATGAGCCCATATGCCTCCTCAGCGCTTCCTGCCGACAGAGCACTTTCTTGTCAGGAATGCCATTTCCAAAAAGCAAGCTCTCGTGGCAAAATACCGGCCGCGATGAAGCCTCCTGCTGCGCCAGAGGTTTACTGCACAAAAACCTCTGCATTTTCAATGACTTCACATGCGATTCAAACTGCACTCATGCCGACATCCTCAGCATCTGAGCGAAAAATATCGGGCCGAGAAAGATGTGCAAGCGCCTTTTGGACAGCGGCTTATTCGTCGGACCCAAGTGCAATAGATTCACAGCGGCCGGCAAAGCATACCTTCCACGAATCAAAATGACTTCGGTTTTATATGGCTTCCTCTGAACGAGAAGCGTGGAGCGATGCGATTTTCAAGATGTTTGCACGCTGCGATGCAATTCATGGAAGTTAGCGACTTCTCGAGTGCTAGTCCTGCTAGCAGCACCGCGCGGCTTGAGCCGAAAGTCTCCCTATTGGTCCCCTTGAGGTATTCATCGGCAGTGCCTCGACATAGTGGAAGCGTGGTCCCATTTGCCAGCCGCAATATTCCCCCACCGTTGTTCGCCCCGCCATTCCATTTCGTAATGACGGCATCAAACGTATTCCCAGTTAAGGAAGTGTCATGCGCATCGAAGAGAAGATGATCGCGATAATAGGCCTTGGTTACGTCGGTCTCCCTCTTGCTGTCGAATTTGGTAAGCGCCGCCCTGTGGTCGGATTTGACATTAACACGGCGAGGATAGAGGAACTGCGATCCGGTCACGACAGCACCCTCGAAGTGACCGACGCTGACCTCGCCCTGTCCACGGAGCTCCGCTTTACCTCTCACG
>JAEZHR010000247.1 GCA_023416415.1 Pseudomonadota bacterium | reverse complement strand
GGTGCTCATCTGCCGGTCGACCAGGTCGAGCTCGGCTTCGATAATCGCGCGCAGGCCGGACAGGTCGCAGTCCGGATGCCCAGCCACGCACACCCGCCAGCTCGTGCCCATGGTCTGCCCCTCCAGCGCGTGCACGCCCCGCCCGAGCACCGGCGCCGCCGGGTTCATTTCGAGCGGAATCAGGACGCGTGCGCCAGCAGACATTACTGTGGCAGGACTTCGACCGTGCCCGAATAGCCGGCGCGATGCACGGGCTTGTCGAAGGTACCGGTCGGCGCGGGTGCGCCGGCCTGACGTTGCGGATAGCTGGCGTTGATCCAGTACATGCCCGGCTTGGTCCAGGTCACCGCAAACTGGCCGTCGGCGTCGGTAGTCAGGATCGATTCATTGACCTTGCCTTCGTAGCGCACGCCGTTTGCAATCACCGTTACCGGGAGATTGGCGGCCGGCTCGCCGTCGATCAGAAAGCGAAAACGCGCCTCTTCACCCGCGAACAGATCGTTCGGGTGGGTCACCGGCATCAGTTCGAGGCCGCTGCCGGTGGGCTGCAGTGCCGAGGTATCGGGCTTGCCGGCGGTGGCGAAGGTTTCCACGCGCGTGAACATGCGGGTCACATTGACGTCGGTCGCATCGGCCGGCACCTGCTTCTTGAAATCGGCCGCATTGCCGCGCCAGCGCTTGGTCTCTCCCTTGTGCTTGTAGCTCGCGGACAGGTTCTCGTTGACGACTGCGATGCGATAGGTGCCAGGACGGTCGAGCTTGACGTCGAAGGTGCTGCGATAGCGTCCGGTGGCAACGTTCTCGGCCTTGACCGGCTTCGCATCGGGGCCGATCACCTGCAGGCCTTCCACGCGCAGCGGATGGTGTTCGAAGTAGAACAGATCGTTGGAAATCGCGGCATCGACCGTCACCCAGGGATCATTCCCGGACAGCACGGTGGCCGACGGCAGCAGCCAGGTCCGGTGGGCATGGGCGAGCGGTGCGCCGGCCAGCAGCAGCGCGGCAAGCCCGGCGGACAGCATGCGCGCGCGGGACGACAGGAACGAGGAAGACGGGGCAAAGCGCATCATGGTTTGATCTCCAGAGTAATGGTTCCGAGTTCGTGCGAGCCGGCGGCCTTGTGAACCTGCGGCTGGGCCGCCGGCCACTTGAAGGGAACGCGCACGAGTTCGCGTCCGCCCACTTCCCGCGCAGCCTCGACCACCAGGTGATATTCACCCGCTGGAAGCTTGTCGAGCGGGCCCTTGGCGCCGCTGAAGTTGAGCTGGTGCGTGCCGGGCGCACGGGTGGCGCCGCTCAGTCCGTCCACTGGCATGTCGAGGTTGCGGCCGCTCTTGCGCCACCACTGGCGCATGTCCTTGAGCCACTTGGTGCCCTCCTTGTCCTTGAGCTTCAGGTCGTACCAGACCGCGAGGTCTGCCACGAAGCTCTGGTCCGGCCTTTCCAGCCACATGGCGACGTAGGGCCGGTGATACTCGGCGACGTTCAGACGCGGAATCTCCACCTTCAGCTGCAGGTCGGCAGCGTGCCCCGGGACGGCCAGAACTGCGCCGACGGCAACGGTGTAGCGCAAACGCATGAAATGCTTCTCCTTGTTGGATCAGTGGATGAACAGCAAAGCGATCAATGCCGGCAACAGCAGGCCGAGACCGGTGACGGGCCACACCATCCGACGCTGCGGCGCGTGCAGCTTCAGGATCAGCAGGCCGGTGATGCAGAACACGAGGCAGGCCACGGCAAACAGATCGATGAACCAGCTCCAGGCAGTGCCGGTGTGACGTCCCTTGTGCAGGTCATTGAGATAGGCGATCCAGCCACGATCGGTGCGTTCGTACTCGACCTCGGCCGTCGTGCGGTCGATACGCAGCCATGCGTCGCCGCCAGGGCGCGGCAAGGAGAGGTAGATCTCTTCCTCCGACCACTCCGCGTCCCTGCCCTGCACGCGCACGCCGAACTGCACGCCCAGCCAGTCCTGAACAGAGGCCGGCAACGGGGCCATCCCCTCGACCGCCGTCCCGCGCGCCGCGAGCGCGGTCTGCAGCGCGGCCGGGAGCACGACCTGGCGAGAAAAAACCTGGGGCCGGGCCTCGATCTGCGCAGCGTGGTTCAGCGTGATGCCGGTGACCGCGAACAGCAGCATGCCGACCAGGCACAGGGCGGAACTCACCCAATGCCATTGGTGCAGGGTCTTGAGCCAGCCGGTGCGACGCCGATTGGCGGTCGGCGCCACGTTTGCCGGATGCATCTGCTTCATTCAATCAGAAGGTGTAGTTCGCGGACAGCCACAGGCGGCGGCGCTCGAAGTTGCCCGTGTAGTGGGAGGAATACACCGGGCTCGCTCCCGAATTGTCGGTCAAGGTGTGACGGGTGAAATCCTTGTCCAGCAGGTTGTTCACGGCAAGCTTGACCGACCATGCCTTGTTGATGCGGTAGCTTCCGCCCACGTGCAGCAGGGCGACGCTCTTGTAGTCACCGATCAGGGCGCGGGCGACTGGATCGTCGCGGAAACGCTCCCCGGCAAAGCTGGCTTGCGCCCAGAGACCAAGGGCCTCGGTAGCGTTCCAGTCAAGCCTGGCGTTGAGCGCGTGACGCGGCGTGTTGTTCAGTGGGTCGCCGATGTTCGCGCCCGACTTCTGTTCGGTCCTGGTGTACGTGTAATTTCCCGAGAGCTTCCATGCCGGCATGAATCGCCATCCCGCCGCCACCTCAAGCCCCTGCACCGCCGCCTTGTCGACGTTGATCGGACGCGACGCATTCGTCATGCCATTGATGTCGGTAAACGTTTCGCTGCCGATGGCGTCGTCAAGCTCGGTCGTGAAAATCGTGGCGCTTGCGTTCAGATTTCGCAGATTGTCGAAATGCACGCCAAACTCGGAGGTCACACTCTTTTCCGGCTGCAGCGCCGGGTTCCCCCACTGAGGCCGTGTCGGATCGCCCTGGCGACCATAGCCCGTGATGCCGTCGTACAGCTGCTCCAGGCCGGGAGTGCGATAGCCCTTGCTGACGCCGCCCTTGAGCGTCCAGTTGTCGTTCGCGCTCCAGACCAGGTAGGCGCGTGGCGTGGTGGCTCCGCCAAATACGCTGTGCCGGTCATGACGCACGCCCAGCGTGAGCGCCAGGTCGTCGCGCAGGCGCCATTCATCCTCGACGAACACCCCCTTCTGATCGTACTTGTAAGCACCGGCCGCGATGCTGTCCATCATCTTCGCGTCCCAGTACTGGGCACCGATGCTGAGCATGTGCGCGTCCAGCGCCGTCACATACTTGGTATCGAACACGGTGCTCTCGGACTCCAGAACGCGCGGGGCGCCCGGGATCTTGCCGGTGGGCGCGCGGTTGATCGAGCCATCGGCGTTATAGACGCCGGGAATCAGGCGACCGAGCGTTTCCGTCTCGTTGTGCATGAGGCTTGACTCAAGCACACCGTCGCCGACACGCCAGGTATGCGCCAGCGTCAACTGATCGCGGTTGAACTTCATAAAGCGGTCGTAGCCGGAAATCTGCAGGCGCCCGGCACCGTCGACGTAATTGGTCGTTCCGATCTGACCCAGGCTGTTGTCGTAGTCCTGGCGTACCTGATCGACGTCGAGCGAAAGATCGTGATTCTTGTTGGGCGTGAAGGTCAGACGCGCGCCCAGGGTTGTCACGTCGCCGTTGACCGGATTCTTCCCGGTGTTCAGATTGGGGAACTGGCCCAGCCCCTTACCGGCCCAGTTGATGTCCGATGCATCACGCTCCCACATCCGGGCGCGCAATTGCAGACCCAGCCGGTCCTGCACCAGCGGACCGCTCAGATAGGCGGTAACCGCGCGCGAATCGCCATACTCCGAGTGCTGGTTCAGCGTCGTTTCAGCGCCGACCTCACCCGCCCACTCCTTTCCGACCTTGCGCGTGATGATGTTGATCACGCCACCGATAGCGTCCGAGCCGTACAACGTCGCCATCGGACCGCGGATGACTTCGATGCGCTCGATGGCGGAGGGCGGCGGCATGAACGTGGAATGGGCATCGCCAAACCCGTTCGGCACGACGTTGCCGGCCGCGTTCTGGCGCCTACCGTCAATCAGAATCAGCGTATAGGCGCTATCCAGTCCACGCATGCGCACATTGAGGCCACCGGTCTTGCCGATCCCGGAAGTGACATCGATTCCTTCGACATGCTCAAGCGCTTCGGCAACGCTGCTCACCCGCTTCGATTCCATCTGCTCGCGCGTGATCACGCTGATACTGGCCGGCGCTTCCTTGATGACCTGCTCGAAGCCGGAAGCACTCACCACCACCTCCTGCAACTGCTGCTCCGACGGCTGGGCCAGCGCAGGGGCGCCAAAGGCCAGCAAGGCGGCCGCCAGCGGCAACCGCAAGGGCATGGAAGCGGGGCGGACAGTACGTGCTGCAGAACGGGTACGACGATGATGGCGTGAGTGGAAATTCATGATCGCTTGCTTAGGGTGTCAGAAGTGACGGCACAGACTTATTGCCGCAGACCAAAACGGCATGATAATCATAATGCGAATCATTCTCAACAAATATTTGCAACTTATAGTTGTTGTTGCAAAACCGTAAGTAGCGTCGGAAGCG
>JAEZHR010000223.1 GCA_023416415.1 Pseudomonadota bacterium | reverse complement strand
GCGCTGATCGAGGAGTGCGCGATCATGTACGCGAACGGCCAGGAGATGCTGGTCGAGCAGATGCTGTGCGATGCCATCGCAGAAGACGAGTTGGGCGAAGCCACCGGTGCCGCGTGGTGGATGCTGTTCGATCTGTACCAGTTGACCGGAAAGCGCGACCCGTTCGAGCAGCTCGCCGTGGCGTATGCGAACAAGTTCGAAGCTTCGCCGCCCGCCTGGATTGAATCGACCCACGTCGAAGCCGCCCCTTCAGGAAGCGGCAGCAGCACGCCTCTGGTCGCATTCAGCGGCCATTTGGACGAGAAGTCGGCAAAGATCGCCGAGCGTGCAAAGAAGCTGGCCGAAACTCACGCAGCGTTGCGCCTGGATTTCCTGCGCGTGACCGAAGTAGACCGCGAAGGCTGCGCCGTGCTCCTTGCACTATTGGAGCAACTGGAGAAATCGGGCCATGAATTGGTTCTGGTTGGCGCCCGCGAATTGACGGAGAAGATCCGCGCAATCATCGAAGTCGGCCGACGCGATGAAGGCGAAGCCTGCTGGCTGCTGCTGCTGAATGTCCTGCGCCTGCTCAACTACGAAAAGGAATTCGAGGAAGCCAGCATCGACTACTGCGTGACCTTCGAAGTTTCGCCTCCGGCCTTCGTGGCGCGACAGTCGACGGTCAGCACGGCCGGACCGGAGCAGGCGACGCCCCCTGAAACCGAGGGCTTTCTGATGCCGAAACTGGTCGAGGGACGCATTGACAATCTCATTGTCGCCATTGCCGCCTACGCCGACACTCACCAGCCAGCGATCATCGACTGCAGCCAGCTAGAACGCGTTGACTTCAATGCCGCCGGCCGGCTGCTGACCGGACTGGCACCATTCTGCGGCAGCGGCAAGCAGATCGAGTTCCATCAGCTCAATCACCTAGTGTCTGAGCTGTTCCATGTCATCGGTCTGGACGAGGTCGTCCGCATCTTTCCGCGCAAGCACTGAGTTTCCAATTCAGCAACGTTGGCGGTGCCACCTCCCGGCGCAATGCATCCGGGTCTGAATGCGCACACTGTTCGCACAGGTGATCCAATTAACGTCAACACCATCCGGCCTGGCATGTCGCGCGCCCCCTCGGCCGCCGCGCACGCGCGCTCCCCGGCCGCAATCCATCTCCCTGCAGCACGATACGACTGTGTCGGCCGCGTAGCGGTTGACCGCTGTGACGCGGCCCATTCCTTTCTTTCGCCCTTGCAGGGCCGGTATTGCGCCCCAATATCTCCTTGAGTCGCGCAAGCGATGTCTCGCCAACAACCAGGAAAAAGGCATGGAACAATTTCACGGGACGACGATCCTCTCGGTCCGCCGCGGTAACAAGGTCGCGTTGGGCGGTGACGGCCAAGTCACGCTGGGCAACATCGTGATGAAAGGCAGCGCGCGCAAGGTTCGCAAGCTTTACCAGGGCAAGGTGCTGGCCGGTTTTGCAGGCGGAACCGCGGACGCCTTCACGCTGATCGAACGCTTCGAGGCGAAGCTCGAAAAGCACCAGGGAAATCTGATGCGCGCTTCGGTCGAACTGGCCAAGGACTGGCGGACCGACCGCATCCTGCGCCGTCTGGAAGCCATGCTTCTGGTGGCCGACCACGAATCGACGCTGGTCATCACGGGCAACGGCGACGTGCTGGAGCCGGAAGGCGGTATCGGTGCGATCGGCTCAGGCGGCGGCTACGCACAGTCAGCCGCCAAGGCCCTGCAGGAAAATACCGACATGGAGCCTGCGGAAGTGGTGAAGAAAGCACTGACCATTGCCGGCGAGCTGTGCATCTACACCAACCTGTCGCTCACGATTGAAACCCTCGAATAACTGAACTCGCCGACAACGTTATGAACATGACTCCCCAGGAAATCGTTTCCGAACTCGACAAACACGTAGTCGGACAGGGCAAGGCCAAGCGTGCGGTCGCCATCGCGCTGCGCAACCGTTGGCGGCGCCAGCAGGTGGCGGAACCGCTGCGCCACGAAATCACGCCCAAGAACATTCTCATGATCGGCCCGCCCGGCGTGGGCAAGACCGAGATCGCGCGTCGCCTGGCAAAGCTCGCTGATGCGCCGTTCATCAAGATCGAGGCCACCAAGTTCACGGAGGTCGGCTATGTCGGGCGCGACGTCGACACGATCGTGCGTGACCTCGCCGAAATTGGCGTCAAGCAGACTCGCGAGGCCGAAATGCGCAAGGTGCGCGCGCGCGCCGAAGACGCCGCCGAAGATCGCGTGCTCGACATTCTGCTACCGCCCGCGCGCGACTTCGGCTTCTCGGCCTCTCCGACGGAGGCCGATGCGCAGTCCGGCAACAATACCCGCCAAACCTTCCGCAAGCGCCTGCGTGAAGGGGCGCTCGACGACCGCGAGATCGAAGTCGAAGTCGCCGACACCGGCCCGCACATGGAAATCATGGCGCCTCCCGGCATGGAGGAAATGACCGAGCAGATCAAGTCGATGTTCTCCGGCCTCGGCGCCTCGCGCAAGAAGAAGCGCAAGCT
The DNA here is from genome assembly GCA_023416415.1 of Pseudomonadota bacterium. GTDB lineage: Bacteria > Pseudomonadota > Gammaproteobacteria > Burkholderiales > Burkholderiaceae_D > Noviherbaspirillum. Next base: position 478 of record JAEZHR010000223.1, on the reverse strand, counting down.
CAAGATCAAGGAAGCGCTGAAGCTGCTGGTGGAAGAGGAAGCCGCCAAGTTGATCAACGAGGATGAACTCAAGCAGAAGGCAATCGCCAATGTTGAACAGAACGGCATCGTCTTCCTCGACGAGATCGACAAGATTGCGACACGCTCGGAAGTCGGCGGCGCCGACGTTTCGCGCGCCGGCGTACAGCGCGACCTGCTGCCGCTGGTCGAAGGCACGACCGTCAATACCAAGTACGGGATGATCAAGACCGACCATATCCTGTTCATCGCCTCCGGCGCTTTCCATGTGTCCAAGCCCAGCGATCTCCTGCCCGAACTACAGGGTCGCCTGCCGATCCGGGTTGAGCTCAAGGCGCTGACCCGCGAGGATTTCATCGGGATTCTGAGCGACACCGAGGCCAGCCTCATCAAGCAGTATGTGGCGCTGATGGGGACCGAAGGGTTGACCCTGACCATCACGCCCGACGCCATCGAGGCC
>JAEZHR010000140.1 GCA_023416415.1 Pseudomonadota bacterium | reverse complement strand
ACGCTGATGGCGACGCTGCCGGTCTACCTGAATGCGCTGTCCGGCAAGGGCGTGCACGTGGTGACGGTCAACGACTACCTGGCTCAGCGCGATGCCGAATGGATGGGGCGGCTGTACGGCTGGCTGGGCCTGACGACCGGCGTGAACCTGTCGCAGATGCCGCATGCGGCAAAGCAGGCTGCCTATGTTTCGGACATCACCTACGGTACCAACAACGAGTTCGGCTTTGACTACCTGCGCGACAACATGGTGTATGACACCGGCGACCGGGTGCAGCGCGGCCTGAATTTCGCCATTGTGGACGAAGTGGACTCGATCCTGATCGACGAGGCCCGTACGCCATTGATCATTTCCGGGCAGGCCGAGGATCACACCGAGCTGTACCGCAAGATGAATGCCGTGCCGCCGTTGCTGACGCGTCAGATCGGAGAGGAAACCAAGGACGGCAAGGGACAGATCGAAGTGCCGGGCGATTACACGCTCGACGAGAAGAATAACCAGGTGCTGCTGACCGAGGCCGGTCACGAGAAGGCCGAGGAGATCCTGACGAAAATGGGTCTGCTGGCCGATGGCGCCTCGCTTTACGACGCAGCCAACATCACGCTGATCCACCACCTGTATGCCGCATTGCGTGCTCACAGCCTGTATCACAAGGACCAGCACTACGTGGTGCAGAACGGCGAAGTCATCATCGTTGACGAATTCACCGGCCGCCTGATGAGCGGGCGCCGCTGGTCCGACGGTCTGCACCAGGCGGTCGAAGCCAAGGAAGGCGTGCGCATTCAGAACGAGAACCAGACGCTCGCATCCATCACTTTCCAGAACTACTTCCGCATGTACGGCAAGCTGGCCGGCATGACCGGCACGGCCGATACGGAAGCCTATGAGTTCCAGGAAATCTACGGTCTGGAAACTGTGGTCATTCCTCCGAATCGGCCCAGCCGACGTACCGACCGCCAGGATCAGGTTTACAAGACCGACCAGGAGAAGTACCAAGCCATCGTCAACGACATCAAGGATTGCCACGAACGTGGTCAACCTGTGCTGGTCGGTACCACCTCGATTGAGAACTCCGAGCTGCTCTCCGGCGTTCTGACCAAGGCGAGGCTTCCGCACAATGTCCTCAACGCCAAGCAGCACGCGCGCGAAGCCGAGATCGTGGCCCAGGCAGGCAGGCCCCGGATGATCACGATCGCGACCAACATGGCCGGCCGCGGCACCGACATCGTCTTGGGCGGCAATGTCGACAAGCAGGTCCAGCTGATTGAAGCCGACTCCGGCATTTCGGAAGAGGAGAAGCAGGCGCGCGCAAAGCAGTTGCGCGACGAATGGCAGTCACTGCATGACCAGGTGGTTGCTGCCGGCGGCCTGCACATCATCGGCACCGAGCGCCACGAGTCGCGGCGCATCGACAACCAGTTGCGCGGCCGTTCCGGTCGCCAAGGCGATCCGGGCTCCTCGCGCTTCTACCTGTCGTTGGACGATCCGCTTTTGCGCATCTTCGCTGGCGATCGCGTGCGCGCGATCATGGATCGCCTCAAGATGCCCGAGGGTGAGCCCATCGAGGCCGGGATAGTGTCGCGCTCGATTGAATCCGCCCAACGCAAGGTCGAAGCCCGCAACTTTGATATCCGCAAACAGCTGCTTGAGTACGACGACGTCGCCAACGACCAGCGCAAGGTCATCTATCAGCAGCGCAACGAGCTGCTCGAATCCGCCGACATGGGCGAAATGATCCACGCCCTGCGCCACGGCTTCTTCACCGAGCTGTTCCGCGAGTACGTGCCGGAAGGTTCGATGGATGAGCAGTGGAACATCGAAGGTCTGGAGAACACGCTCAAGAGCGAGTGGCAGCTCGACGTACCGCTGAAGAAATTGCTCGAAGAGGATACCCATCTGACCGACGAGGATCTGCTCGATCGTGTGATCAAGGCGGCCGATGAGGCCTACGAGGCCAAGGTGGCCGTGATCGGACGCGAAGCCTTTGCCGGCTTCGAGCGCAGCGTCATGCTGCAGAGCATGGACAGCCACTGGCGTGAACATCTGGCCGCGCTCGACCACCTGCGCCAGGGCATCCACCTGCGTGGCTATGCCCAGAAGAACCCCAAGCAGGAATACAAGCGCGAAGCGTTCGAGCTGTTCGGGCAGATGCTGCAGCTCATCAAGAACGATGTCGTGCGCATTGTGTCGACCGTGCGCATCCAGACACGCGAGGAAGCAGATGCTGCCGAGCAGCAGCTGGCGCAGTCGCAGGTCTCCAACGTGCACTACCAGCACGCCGACTTCAATCCGAATGCCGCCCCCGAGGAACTGATGGCGCCGGCCGGCGAGGAACGTGGTGCGGCCCGTCAGCCGATCGTCAATGCCGTGCCGAAGGTGGGGCGCAACGATCCCTGCCCGTGCGGCAGCGGCAAGAAATACAAGCAGTGCCACGGCCGACTCGCATGACGACGACCGGCGGCTGACAACGAAGGGCAGGGAGACCTGCCCTTTTTTCATGAAGCGTCGATAAAATAGTCGGCTTTCCCTTCTTTCCCCTTGGTAGCGTCCCATGGCCGTCAATCTCCCCCTTCTCGTCGCCGCCGACCTCAAGCCCGTGGCAGGCATCGAACTCGGCTATGCCGAGGCCAACGTGCGCAAGCCGAACCGCAAGGACGTGCTGGTGATGCGTCTGGCGCCCACTGCAACCGTAGCCGGCGTGTTTACGAAGAACCGCTTCTGTGCCGCGCCGGTGCAGATCTGCAAGGCCCACCTGGAAGCGGCACGTGCGGGCAATGCGCCCATTCGCGCGCTGCTGGTCAATACCGGCAACGCCAACGCAGGCACCGGCGAGGCTGGCCTTGCCGACGCCAACGCGACCTGCGCGGCGCTGGCCGCTCAACTAGGTTGCGAGCCGGTGCAGATCCTGCCGTTCTCCACCGGCGTGATTCTGGAACCGCTTCCGGTTGACCGCATCGTCGCCGGCCTGCCCGCTGCTATCGCCAACCTGAAGGAAGACAACTGGTTCGCGGCGGCCGAAGCGATCATGACAACCGACACCCAACCGAAGGCCGCTTCGCGTACGGTGACGATTGCTGGCAAGACGGTCACGCTGACCGGCATCAGCAAGGGTGCCGGCATGATCAAGCCAAACATGGCGACCATGCTCGGCTACGTCGCTATCGATGCGAAGGTCGCGCAGCCGGTGCTCGAGCATCTGGTCAGGGAAGCAGCCGACAAGTCCTTCAATTGCATCACCATCGATGGTGATACCTCGACCAACGATTCCTTCATGCTGATTGCCACCGGCGCCGGCGCACTGGAGGTCAACGATGTTTCCGCCCCGGAGTACGCGGAATTGGCGGCGGCCGTGATCGCGCTGTCGCAGCAGCTGGCGCAGATGATCGTGCGAGACGGTGAGGGCGCGACCAAGTTCATGACGATCACGGTCGAGCAGGGCGCCAGCGTCGAGGAATGCCGCCGGATCGCCTACTCGATCGCGCATTCGCCGCTGGTCAAGACAGCATTCTATGCATCTGACCCTAACCTCGGCCGCATCCTGGCCGCCATCGGTTACGCAGGAGTGGAAGATCTCGACGTCAGCAAGTTGAACCTCTACCTGGACGACGTGTGGGTTGCTAAGAATGGCGGGCGCAATCCTGACTATCGTGAAGAAGACGGGCAGCGCGTGATGCAACAGAGCGAGATCATGGTGCGCGTGCTGCTGGCGCGCGGCGAGGCCAGCGCCACCGTCTGGACCTGCGACTTCTCGCACGAGTACGTGAGCATCAACGCCGACTACCGTTCCTGAACTTCAATGACACAACTCGACCAATTCCTGACCCGCGCCGAAGCCCTGCTGGCGCGGCTTGAAGCCGTACTGCCGAGTGCGCATCGCGGGCCGGACTGGAACGCCGCCTGTGCCTGGCGCTGGCGCCGCAGCGCCCGTCTCGGGCAAGAGGGCGGGTATCTGCAACCGGTCGTGCATCTGTCCGCGATCTCTCTGGATGATCTGCACAATGTGGAGAATCAGAAGGAACAGATCGAGCAGAACACCCGTCAGTTCGTCGAAGGTCGCCCCGCCAACAACGTGCTGCTGACCGGCGCGCGCGGCACTGGCAAGTCGTCCCTGATCAAGGCCTGCCTGAACCAGTTCGCCGATCGCGGCTTGCGGCTGATCGAGGTTGACAAGGACGACCTCGCCGATCTGCCGGACATCGTCGAGCTGGTCGCCGGTCGTCCCGAGCGCTTCATCATCTTCTGCGACGACCTCTCCTTCGAGGAGGGCGAGGGCGGGTACAAGGCACTCAAGGTCGCGCTGGATGGCAGCATTGCCGGGCAGTCCGACAACGTTCTGATCTATGCCACCTCCAACCGCCGTCACCTGATGCCGGAACGTATGTCGGACAACCTCGGCTATACCCATACGGATGATGGCGACCTGCATCCGGGTGAAACGGTTGAAGAAAAGATTTCCCTGTCCGAGCGCTTCGGCCTATGGGTGTCGTTCTACCCCTTCCGCCAGGATCACTATCTCGACATCGTCGCGCACTGGCTGGGCCATTTCGGCTGCACACCGGAGCAGATCGAGCAGGCACGGCCGGAGGCGCTGCGCTGGGCGCTGCAGCGCGGCTCGCGCTCGGGACGGGTGGCCTGGCAATTCGCCAAGGACCATGCCGGCAAGCTTGGAGCGATTGCACCACGGTGAGCGCTCCCGCCAAGCCAATCGATGTTGCCGTCGGCATCCTGATGCGCGCGAATGGCGATGTGCTGCTGGCACAGCGCCCGGAAGGCAAGCCTTATGCCGGTTACTGGGAATTCCCGGGCGGGAAGGTCGAGCCCGGTGAGACCATCCTTGATGCGCTCAAGCGCGAGTTCGTCGAGGAGCTGGCCATCGAGATATGCGATGCCCAGGCATGGTGTTGCGTCGAGCACATCTATCCGCATGCCCATGTGCGCTTGCACTTTTACATCAGCCGCAACTGGCGTGGTGAGCCGCAAAGCCTGGAGGGGCAGGACTTCGCCTGGCAGGGCAGCGTCGGTGTCACGCCGCTGCTGCCTGCCACGATTCCCCTTGTCAGGTGGCTGGACCGCGTGCGTTACGCCGACTGAAGAAAATCCACTCAACCTTGTGCGCATCGCGTGCAAGGACGTATGCGGCACAGGAGGTAAGTGTTCCAGCGGATTCGAGCGTCAGGCGCCGTCGTTTTCGTCGATATCCTTCGGCGGTTCGACCGCCGGGATCGCATACTTGCCGTCGGCCCAGGCACCGAGGTCAATCTGTTTGCAGCGTTCGGAACAGAACGGGCGGTACTTGTTGGCTTCGGTCCACTCGACCTTGGCGCCACAGGTCGGGCAATCGACTACGGTCGGCATGGCTTGAGAATCAGAAGTATCAGAAGTTGCACAGCGTCAGGTCGAAGGCCACTTCACCATCGAAGGACTTTGGCTTCATGTCGCCATCCTGTGCAGTGAAGCGCACCCACAGCATGTACTTGTTGGCTGAGATCTCGGGAATGAGCTCGAGGTTCTCATGCAGCGTCAGGCGCAGCATCTGATAGACCTTGCCCTGCAACATCTGCTGGTAGCTGCCACGCTGGGCAATCATTCGCGCCGTGCGCCCGGATTCGCGCAGCAGGCGCAGCACCAGCGTGATCGCATCGAACAGTGGCGCAAGCGGTGCGAACCAGCCGGAGATGTCGGCGAAGCGCCGCTCCGCGCTGTGATGTTGCCAGGCAAAGTAGGAGGGTAGATCGAATTCGCAGGCGCCGCCGGGGATGATGGTGCGTCCGCGAATGCTCATCAGCCATTCATTCTCGCGGATGTTCTGGCCGGTCTTGCCTTGCGATGCCATCAGTGCTGCACTGCAGCGATCGACTTCGCCGAGTACGGCATCGAGTCGTTCGGGCAGGACGTTGGGATTGCTGCGGAAGGCAAGCAGCATTTGCTTCTGGCGCTCCAGTTCCTGCAGCAGATCGGATTTCAGGTCGGCACGGCCAGCGACTTCCAGCATTTCGAAGATCGTCGACAGCGCAATGTGATGTTGCTGCGGATGCTCCTGATGCAGGAAGTAGACAAACTTTTCGTAAAGATCTTCCAGCCGCAGCAGTGTGCGAATACGCTCGTTGAAAGGGTATTCGTAGGTGATCAAAATGGGTCCTTTTTGATGCGGCTTCAACCGATTTGAATTCCCGTGATTCTGACCCAGTCATCGGAAAATTACAAACCCGGAAACCCCCTGTATCAGCATGATTTTGGGGCGAGGCCCAGATACTGCGCATGCAGGCGCTCGACCTGGGGCACCAGCGCGAGCGCGTCGCCGCCATTGTCGATTATGTCGTCGGCTGCGGCCAGACGTGCCTGGCGCGTGGCCTGTGCCGCCATGATGGCGCGCACCTGCGCCTCCGGCAGGCCGCTGCGCAGAATCACGCGCCTCACCTGCATTTCCTCCGGCACGTCGACCACCAGCACCCTGTCCAGGCGTTGTCGCCAGTTGCCGGATTCGACCAGCAGCGGCACCACGAGCATCAGGTATTCGCCTCTGGCTTGCTGTGCGGCACGTTCGGTTTCGCTGCGGATCAGCGGATGCAGGATGGCTTCCAATCGTGCTCGTGCATCGGGCTGCGCGAACACGTAGTTGCGCATCTTCGAGCGGTCGAGCGCACCGTCCGGTGTCAGGAAGGCAGCGCCGAATTCGGCGTGAATTGCATTCATCGCAGCGCCACCGGGGGCGGTGAGGCCATGTGCGATGACATCGGTATCAATGATGGCCGCGCCGCGCGCGGCAAACATTTCCGCGACGGTGCTTTTCCCGCTGCCGATGCCGCCGGTCAACCCGACGACGAAACGCCGGTGCGCCGTTCCGTGGGCCACCATCTCAGAGGACGATCCCGAGATAGCGCGCGACCAGCCCGTCACCCCAGAGCAAGGCAATGAAACCGGCGGCGGCAAGATAGGGGCCGAACGGAATGGGATTGTTGCGGCCATGGCGTGCAAACAGGATCAGCGATACGCCGACGACTGCACCGACCAGCGAGGAAAGCAGGATGATCAGCGGGAGCATCTGCCAGCCGAGCCAGGCACCGAGGGCGGCAAGCAATTTGAAGTCCCCGTACCCCATCCCTTCCTTGCCGGTGAGCAGCTTGAACAGCCAGTAGACGCCCCACAGCACCAAATAGCCTGCTGCCGCGCCGATGACGGCGTCCGCCAGCGGCACGAAGGTGCCGTTCACATTGAGCAACAGACCCAGCCACAGCAGCGGCAGGGTCAGGTCGTCAGGCAGCAGCTGCGTGTCGGCATCGATGAAGGTCATCGCGATCAGCATCCAGGTGAAGACCAGTGCCGCGACACCGGCCGTTCCGCTGCCCAGCTGCCACACGACCAGTGCGGACAATGCGCCGGTCAGCAATTCGACGATCGGGTAACGCGCCGAAATTGGAGCCTTGCAGGAGGAACACTTGCCGCGCAGGATCAGCCAGCTGATGACCGGGATGTTTTCGAGCGCGCCGATCCGGTGGCCGCACTGCGGGCAGGCCGAGCGCGGCACCATGAGGTTGTAGCGATCGGTATGCGGCAGCGGCTTGCCGCTTGCTTCGGCCACGTAGTTGTCGCTCTCACGTTGCATCATGCGCGGCAGGCGATGAATCACGACGTTGAGAAAACTGCCGACAAGCAGGCCGAACAGGGCTGCGGCGAAGGGGGGCAGGGCGCCGGCCGGCGGCACCCCTGCGAGCATGTCGAGGGGCATTCAAAGGTCCATGTTGAAACGGGGGAGGGCGTCGCGGGGCGCGGTGCCCGGACTTGCTGGTGGGGCATGATATGCCCGAACGCTGCCTCGCGCAAACACAAGGGCGCCCGCTCAAACCGGCCCGAGAGTCCCTGACGCACATAACTTCTGCAGATGCGTGCGAGCCAGCTCGAACTCGTCCCGCAGCAGGCGCAGCAGCTGCGGCGTCTGTTCGAGCCGGCCTTCCTGGCCGGCACGTTCAAGCGCAATGCAGGGCTCACGCATGCGCAGCGCCCCAAGATTCTCGATGCTGGACAGAAAGCGATGGCTTGCCGTCGCCAGTGCCGCGGCGTGGTTCTCGGCCAGCGCCTGCTCGATCTCTTGCAAGCGCTTCGGGGAGTCGTTGAGGAAAAGATCGACGATGTCGAGTACGAGCGTCGGGTTGTCGGCGTCAACCAGTTGCAGCAGCTGATCGAAGCGGTGCCGATCGATGACTTCCGACTCGGGTGCTGGTTCGGACACTGTCGACGCGTTCGAGCTGAGCACCTCACGCAGGCAATCGAGCTCGATCGGCTTGGCAACGTAGGCATCCATCCCGGCAGCGACACATTTCTCGCTGTCGCCCGGCATTGCGTTCGCGGTCATCGCGATCACGCGCGGGATGGCGCCGTGACGCGCGCGCAGGCGTCGCGTGGCCTCCAAGCCGTCCATTTCCGGCATCTGGATATCCATCAGCACCACGTCGTAGTGCTGGCGTTTAAGCGCGTCGAGCGCTTCCAGGCCGTTGGCCACCACGTCCGCACGATAGCCGAGGTGGGCCAGGAGTTGCTGAACGACCTTCTGGTTGACGTTGTTGTCTTCCGCCACAAGGATGTTCAGCGGCAGGACTTCCGCCAGCTTGCGATCCGGTTCGCGTGGCGTCGGCGCTTTCGGCGCGTTCAGGTGAAGCGATTGCGCCAGTGCCTGGAACAGTGCGCCCGGCTTGATCGGCTTGTTCAGGTAGGCGGAAAATCCGGCAGCAGCCATTTGCTCGTCACGGGCGCGATGGGCGACGGATGTCAGCATCATCAGCGGCATGGCCTTCGCGTCGCGGTATCTGCGAATCTCAAGCGCCAGTTGCAGGCCATCCATTTCCGGCATGCTCATGTCGAGGATGCCGACGTCGAAGGCATGTCCGTGGCGGACCATGTCCAGCGCTTCGATGGCTGATGCCGCAGCGAAGGGCACCATGCCCCAAAGCAGCGCCTGCTTGACCAGCACGCGGCGGTTGGTGCTGTTGTCATCGACAATCAGCACGCGCATTCCGGCGAGTGCGGAGGAAGATTCCTTCAGAAAGTTCTGCGCCAGCTCGGAGCCGAAGGCCGGCGCCACGATGGTGAAATGAAAGGTCGATCCGGCGCCCAGCCTGCTTTCCGCCCACATGCGTCCCCCCATGATCTCCGCCAGGCGCCGCGAGATCGCCAGGCCCAGTCCGGTGCCGCCGTACTTCCGGGTGGTCGAGGCGTCGACCTGCGTAAAGGCCTGGAACAGTTCCGGTACGCGATCTTCGGGGATGCCGATCCCGGTGTCGCGCACCGAGAAGCAGATTTCATGGTCGTCGCCCTCCAGCACGCGTGCGGTGACCGACACTACGACTTCGCCCTGATGGGTGAACTTGATCGAGTTCGACAGAAGGTTGACGAGGATTTGGCGCAGGCGCGTCACGTCGCCGATCAGCGAGGCTGGCACGCTGTCGTCGATCAGGTAGGCCAGGCTCAGATCCTTCGCTGCGGCATCGGGAGAGAGGAGATCCAGCGATTCCTCGATGCAGCGACGCAGATCGAAGGGGTGGCGCTCCACGTCGAGCTTGCCGATTTCGATCTTGGAGTAGTCGAGGATGTCATTGATCAGGGTCAGCAGCACTTCGCCGCTGGCGCGAATGGTGCGGGCGTAGTCGCGCTGCTCCTCGTCCATGCGCGTGTTGAGCAGCAGGCTGGTCATGCCGATCACGGCGTTCAGAGGCGTGCGAATCTCGTGACTCATGTTGGCCAGGAACATGCTCTTGGCCTGCATGGCTGCCTCGGCTGCCTCCTTGGCCTGCTCCAGCTCGCGTTCGTACGCCTTGCGTGCGGAGATGTCGCGCAGGATGACGGTGTAGATGATGTCGTCTGCATTCTCCAGACGCGAAATGGAGGCTTCGGCGGGAAAATCGTGGCCGTCCCGGTGCAGGGCGAAGATGGTGCGGCGTTCGGCCATCTTGCGTGCGCTCTGGACGGACCGCTTGAACGACTCCACATGGATGCCATGCGTGGCCCGGTAGCGCGGCGGCAGAAGGATCTCGAGCGGCTGGCCGATCACTTCTTCGGCGCTCCAGCCAAACGCCTGTTCTGCTCCGTGGTTGAAGAGGATGATCTTTTGCGCGCCATCGGTGCAGATGATGGCGTCGTCGGCGATGCCGAGGATGCCGTTGAGCTGGGCGGAGGTGAGGGTGATTGTCATGAGGGCGGGCGTTCCGGGCGAGATAGCCCGTATCCAAACTATTTTACGTCCAGACAAGCTCGCCGTCGCCGTTGCTGGCATGGCTTGCGCCAGACAGGTATCCTAGTGAGCCACACAGCCGCATTCCACTTCCCGCCTATTCATGCCAATGAAGTCACTCGAAGTTCTCGTCGTTGACGACGAACCCGCGATCCGCCAGGTCCTCAGTGCATTTCTGACCAGGGCCGGCTTCAGCGTGTCGCAGGCGGGATCGGGGGGTGAGGCCTTCGAGCGCATCGCGCGCGGGGACATCGATGTGGCTATCTCCGACATCAAGATGCCGGATTTCAGCGGGATCGAGTTGCTGAAACGCGTGCGTGCAGCCGGCTTCGATACCAACTTCATCATGATGACGGCCTATGCCTCGGTCAATACGGCGATCGAAGCGATCAAGGCCGGCGCATCGGACTACATGATCAAGCCGGTGCGCAATGAAGAAGTATTGCATCGCCTGACCAAGGTGCGCGACCTGCGGCAACTGAGTTCGGAGAACCGGGTGCTGCGCAAGCTGGTACAGGACGCGCGGGAACAGACCTTCTCTTTTTCTTCGCCGCCGATGAGGGAGCTGGAACGTTTGGTTGCCAAGGTGGCACCCACCGACAGCACGGTGCTGGTGACCGGCGAGAGTGGCACCGGAAAAGGCGTGATCGCGCGCCAGATCCACCAGTGCAGCCAGCGCGCGGATGGGCCTTTCATCCCGGTCAACTGCGGGGCGATCCCCGAGAATCTGATGGAAAGCGAGCTGTTCGGTCACGTGAAGGGATCGTTCACCGGTGCTGAAAAGACGCGCAAGGGGCTGTTCCTGGAGGCTGACAAGGGGACGATTTTCCTGGACGAGATCGGCGAGCTGCCGTTATCGCTGCAAGTCAAGCTGCTGCACGTGATCGAAGAAAAAACGGTGCGTCCGGTCGGGGGGGAGCAGGTGCGGCGTGCCGACGTGCGCATCGTGGCGGCGACCAACCGCGATCTTTCGCAGATGGTGGCCGAAGGCCGCTTCCGAGAGGATCTGTATTTCCGCCTGTCCGTGTTCCACGTGCACGTGCCACCTCTGCGCGAACGGCGCCAGGATGTTCCTGCCCTCGTGCACTTCCTGCTGGAACGCGGAGCAAAACGGATGAACAGTCCGGTGCTGGAGATCGAACCGGGTGTCGAGGAAGCCCTGGGCGCCTACGACTGGCCCGGCAACGTACGCGAGATGGAGAATGTAGTCGATCGCGCCCTGATCCTGGCCGATGAGGGACGCATCACGCGCGCCGACCTGCCGCCGCAGATTGCGCGCATCAAGCCGCACGGGGGAAGTGCGCTGTCGGCCGTCGGTGACAGTCTGCGAGAGCAGGTGCGGCGATTTGAGTGCGCGGTGATCTGCAAGGCGATTGATGAGGCTGCGGGTGACCGTCGTGCAGCGGCGCAGAAGCTGGGGATTGGCTTGTCCAGCCTGTATCGCAAGAT
>JAEZHR010000128.1 GCA_023416415.1 Pseudomonadota bacterium | reverse complement strand
CGGCAACAGGATCATCGCCGAACTGCGGTGCTTGCCGGCATTTCCGGTGTCTGCCCAGGCGCACCGGAGGGAGTTGGCGACGCAGGCGCGCACGGCAATTGCGGCGGCATTGTCGGTCGCACATCGGCGGCAGTAGTGTGGCAGCGGTAGTGTTTCTGGCGCGGGTTCAGCGCGTCGGACAAGCATTCCTGTCCAGCTGATCCTGGCGGCTCCTTTCCGCTACCAGACTTGGGAAGAAAGGTGGGCAAGAGGAGTGGTTAGATGGGGGTACAAGACGCTCCCCCCAGTCAATGCGTCCCCGGTGCCCGATGCCGCGGGCAGTCAACCTGCTCCACGTCGCGATCCTCCAGGCATACCGCAGTCAGCTTTCCGCCCCACAAGCACCCGGTATCCAGACTGATCAGGTTCGGCCGCAGTGTCAGCCCAAGCGTCGACCAATGGCCGAATACCACGGTTACATCCTGTGTTTTCCTGCCTGGCACCTCGAACCAGGGCATGTACCCGGGCAGCTCCGTCGTTGCCCCCTTGGAGTGCATGTCCATCACTCCAGCGGCATCGCAAAAGCGCAGACGCGTCAGAGCGTTCACGATGCAGCGCAAGCGGTCGGCGCCCGTGAGGCCTTCATTCCACTGCGCCGGCGTATTGCCGTACATCTGGCGCAGGAAGTCCAGCCAGTTTGGCGAGCGCAGGGCAGCCTCTACTTCTCCCGCCAGCGCAAGCGTCTGATCTGCGCTCCATTGCGGCAGCACCCCCGCATGCACGATCAGATGCCCGTCCTGCAACAGGGCCAGTGGCTGGTGTCGCAGCCAGTTCAGCAATTCATCGCGATCCGGCGCGTTCAGAATTTCATCCAGCGTGTCGCTGCGATGCGCCGGACGGATGCCGTGCGCAACGGCCAGCAGGTGCAGATCATGATTGCCGAGAACCGTGTGTGCCCGCGGTCCTAGCGCACGCACGCGACGCAATGTTTCCAACGAACGCGGACCACGATTGACGAGGTCGCCGACGAAGACGAAACGCGCCTCCGGTCTGGCCTCGCGGATCTTGTTCAGCAGCATGTCCAAGCGGTCGAGGCAGCCCTGAATGTCACCGATTATATAGGTTGTCATCAATGGAAAGTGTCGTGGATAAAGCTAGGCGGCGCCCGTTTGTCGAATGACAAGAAGGGCGGGCTAGGGCTGCCCTATAACGATACGACTGAAGCAACCCAGTCACCAATGCCTACTTATACCATGTTAATTCCCGTCATTCTTTCGGGCGGCGCCGGCACGCGGCTGTGGCCGGTATCGCGTGAAGCGCACCCCAAACCCTTCATGCGCATCGGCGGCGGAAAGAGCCTGCTGGCCCAGACCTGCGAGCGCGCCCGGCAATCCACTTCCGGCAGCAGCGCACTCATCGTCACCAACCGCGATTACTACCTGCGTAGCCGTGACGAACTTTCGAAACAGGATCTTCAGCCGCACTATCTGCTGGAGCCGGCGGGCAGGAATACCGCCCCTGCCATCGCACTGGCCGCGCTGTGGGCGCTCAAGCAGGACGCCAATGCCACCATGCTCGTGATGCCCGCCGATCACCTGATCACCGACATCGAGTCCTTCAAGCAATCGGCCCGCCACGCTGAAATGCTCGCGCGCGACGGTTTCCTCGTTCTCTTCGGGATTCGCCCGACTGCTCCCGAGACCGGCTATGGCTACGTTGAAATGGGCGATCCTGTCAGCGGCCAGGGCTACACCGCCAAGCGCTTCATCGAAAAGCCGGACGCAGAGACAGCCGGCGCCTGCCTCGCCAAGGGCACGCATGTCTGGAACAGCGGCATTTTCTGCTTCAAGGCTTCCACCATCCTCGACGCCATGGTCGTACATTGCCCGGTGCTCCTGGATGCCGCGCGCAAAGTATTCGAAGCCTCTCAGACCAACGGCGACAAGACCGACCTCGCCGACAGCTTCGCAAAGCTGGAGAACATCTCCATCGACTACGCCGTCATGGAGAAGGCCGGCAACATTGCCGTCATACCGGGCGAATTCGGTTGGAGCGACATGGGCGCCTGGAGTGCCGTGGCCGACGCATTGCCGGCCGACGAATTCGGCAACAAGTCCAATAACTGCCAGCCCATCATCGTCGACAGCCACAACGTCTACGTCGACTCCAAGGATCGCCTGGTCGCCGTCATCGGTCTGGAGAACGTCTGCGTGATCGACACGCCCGACGCCCTCCTGGTCGCCGACCGCTCCAAGAGCCAGGAAGTGCGGCAGGTGGTCAGTCAACTCAAGGCCAGCGGCCACGAGGCGCACAAGATCCATCGCACGGCCGTGCGCCCATGGGGCACCTATACCGTGCTCGGCGAAGGCCCCGGCTTCAAGATCAAGCGCGTCGTCGTCAAGCCCAGGCAAGCGTTGTCGTTGCAGATGCACCACCACCGCAGCGAACACTGGGTCGTTGTCTCCGGCACCGCCAACATCACCGTCGGCGACAAAACCGTGCTGATGAGCCAAAACGAATCCACCTACATTCCGATCGGGTCCCGGCATCGTCTGGAGAACCCCGGCATTGTCGATCTCGTGCTGATCGAAGTGCAGTGCGGCAGCTACCTCGGCGAGGACGACATCGTTCGCTTCTCCGACAGCTATGGGCGCGCCTGAACACACACCAGCTTCTTGACAAGACACGACAACAAGGAAATCCCGAATGCTGATGAAATCCAGGGTACACAAGGTCGCGTTGATCACAGGCGTGACCGGACAGGACGGTGCCTATCTCGCAGAACTGCTGCTCTCCAAGGGCTATGAAGTGCACGGCATCAAGCGTCGCACTTCGCTCTTCAATACTGACCGCATCGACCATCTCTATCAGGACCCGCATGAGCCGAACGTTCGCTTCAAGCTGCACCACGGCGATTTGACTGACTCCACCAGCCTGATCCGCATCATTCAGC
Source organism: Pseudomonadota bacterium (assembly GCA_023416415.1). Taxonomy (GTDB): domain Bacteria; phylum Pseudomonadota; class Gammaproteobacteria; order Burkholderiales; family Burkholderiaceae_D; genus Noviherbaspirillum. Next base: position 2,283 of record JAEZHR010000128.1, on the reverse strand, counting down.
AGGTGCAGCCGGACGAGATCTACAACCTCGCCGCCCAGAGCCATGTCGCCGTCTCCTTCGAGGAGCCCGAATACACCGCCAACTCCGATGCCCTCGGCGCGCTGCGCATTCTCGAAGCCATCCGCATCCTTGGCCTGGAAAAGCAGACGCGCTTTTACCAGGCATCGACTTCCGAGCTGTACGGCATGGTGCAGGAGATCCCGCAAAAGGAAACCACGCCGTTCTACCCGCGAAGCCCGTATGCGGTCGCCAAGCTTTACGCCTACTGGATCACCGTGAACTATCGTGAGGCCTACGGCATGTATGCGTGCAACGGCATTCTGTTCAATCACGAGAGCCCGAACCGCGGGGAAACCTTCGTCACTCGCAAGATCACCCGCGGCCTCGCACGCATCAAGCTCGGGTTGCAGGATTGTCTCTATCTTGGAAACCTGAACGCCAGGCGCGACTGGGGGCATGCGCGTGATTACGTAGAAATGCAATGGCTGATGCTGCAACAGGAACAGCCCGAAGACTTCGTGATCGCAACCGGCTTGCAGTACAGCGTGCGCGATTTCGTCAACGCGGCGGCGATGGAACTGGAAATGCCGATCACCTGGCGCGGGGAGGGAGTGGAGGAGAAGGGCTATGACCCGCACGGGAGGTGCATCGTCGCCGTCGATCCGCGCTATTTCCGACCGGCGGAAGTGGAGACGCTGCTGGGCGATGCCTCAAAGGCGCACGCCAAGCTGGGCTGGGTACCGCAGACCTCGTTCGAGGCGCTTGTCGCCGAGATGGTGCGGGAAGATCTGAAGTCGGCCGAGCGGGATGAGCTGGTCAGACGACATGGGTATAGCGTATTTGCCTATCACGAATAGTCATGCCGCAAACGTCGATGGACACCCGTATGGTTGTCAATCGACATAAATTCTCAAGTCAGATGCTCACGAGCTCTGCCCCCTGCTCGAGATGAACCCAATCCACGATATCGCCGTTTGGCGAGTAGCCGGAAACCAATTCTTCCAGCATTGCTCTGACGACGCACACGTTGTTGACCTCGAGTGCCATTTCCAAGGAGCGAAGCTTTGATTCCAGGCTCTCCCAGAGAAGGAAGTCCTCATGGGCTTTCATGATCCGTGGATGGGAGGTGGATGTGGGGCTTTCGCCGATCAGCAATTCTTCGTAAAGCTTTTCTCCTGGCCTCAAGCCCGTAATCCGAATTTCGATGTCACCATCGGGATTACTGTCGTCTTTAACCGTCAAGCCTGACAGCTCGATCATGCGACGCGCAAGATCGATAATTTTCACGGATTGCCCCATATCCAAAACGAAGACGTCCCCTCCTTTTGCCATCGCGCCGGCTTGAATGACCAATTGGGCGGCTTCAGGGATCGTCATGAAATAGCGGGTGATCTCGGGATGTGTAAGCGTGATTGGACCGCCATCTCGTATTTGTTGGCGAAACTTGGGCACTACGGACCCTGACGACCCAAGTACATTGCCAAACCGTACCATTGTCAGTTTAGTTGCTTGCGAACTTGCAGCAAGTGCCTGCAACACCATCTCGGCAAGTCGTTTGCTTGCTCCCATGATGTTTGTGGGGCGCACAGCCTTGTCAGTGCTTACCAGCACAAAATCAGAAACATTACATTCTATCGACGCTTGCGCGGCAATCAGCGTCCCGAGTACGTTGTTCTTGATCCCTTCTGCGGGATTGTGTTCAACCAACGGAACGTGCTTGTACGCTGCGGCGTGATAGACCGTATCGGGGCGCCAAGTCGCCATGATTTCCCGCATGCGATCGCCGTCGCGCACAGAAGCGAGCAATGGTACGAGCGGACACGGTGAATCACGGAAGGCATCGTCGGAGGCGTTCAATGCCTCACGCATATTCTCCAATTCAGCATGGATCGAGTACAGCGCGTGCTCACTGATTTCAACGAGCAGCAGCTTGGCCGGTTGGAGCTTCAAGGCCTGCCGACATATTTCTCCGCCAATTGAGCCTCCCGCTCCTGTTACGAGCACGACCTTGTTGCTGATGTTTTTCCTCAACAAGATATGGTTCGGGGTTACGGCCTCACGGCCTAGCAGGTCATCAATATCCAGTTCCCGCAGATCGGAAACGCTCACTTTGCCTTGAGCAAGGTCGGACAGACTTGGCAATGTCCGGACACCCACCTTGACTGGCCGCATTTGATTCAGGATTTCGTTCCGCCGATGCCTGCTCACGGACGGCAATGCAAGCAAGACGTCACTAATGCCCAACGTTGCAGCTAGTTCGGCCAAATCAGCAGGGTTGTATAT
>JAEZHR010000106.1 GCA_023416415.1 Pseudomonadota bacterium | reverse complement strand
GTGCCAGTCATGCTTCATCGTGCGATCGTCGGATCGCTGGAACGCTTCGTCGGCATCCTGATCGAAAATCATGCCGGCGCAATGCCACTCTGGCTGGCGCCGGTTCAGATTGCGGTGCTCAATATCTCGGATGCTCAGGCTGAGTATGCGCAAGGAATTGCACAACGCCTGAAAAAACAAGGGTTTAGGGTTCAGCTTGATTTGCGCAACGAGAAAATAACCTATAAAATACGCGAGCATTCCGTCCAGAAGTTGCCTTATATCGTCGTCATCGGCGATAAGGAACGGGATGCGAATACGGTGGCCGTGCGTGCGCGAGGCAACGTCGATCTGGGTGTGATGCCCGTCGATGCACTGGTGGAGCGACTCAAGAACGAGATCGACGCCAAAGCCTGAGCGCCAAGCACGGCCTAATTGTTTGATTTTTTAAGGAAACGACAATAGCTACGGATAAGTCACATCGCATCAACGGCGAAATCCATGCGCCTGAGGTGCGCCTCAACGGAGTCGGGATCGAACCGCTTGGCATCGTCAGTCTTGCAGAAGCCTTTCGGCTGGCTGAAGAGGCCAACGTGGACCTGGTGGAGATTGCGCCGACCGCAGTTCCTCCGGTCTGTCGCCTGATGGACTACGGAAAGTTCAAGTATCAGGAGCAGAAGCGCGCCCACGAAGCCAAGCTCAAGCAGAAGGTCATCCAGGTCAAGGAAGTGAAGTTCCGTCCGGGTACTGATGATGGTGATTACAACATCAAGCTGCGCAATCTGACCCGCTTCCTGGAGGATGGTGATAAGACCAAGATCACGCTGCGTTTCCGCGGTCGCGAGATGGCACACCAGGAAATCGGCATGCGCGTGTTGGAGCGCCTGAAAGCCGATCTGGAACCGTATGGACAGGTCGAACAGTTTCCGAAGATGGAAGGACGCCAGATGGTGATGGTACTGGCGCCGAAAAAGAAGAAGTAACAGAATTTGCGGGTTCCGCTATGCGGGACCTGTGGATGGCGGCGGACTCGACTTCGCCGCATAACAAGTGAGTGCAGGCATCCAAGAGCAATGAAGTATTGCCACCTGCAATCATGTCAAAAATGGAGCCGCCCGAGAGGGCGGAGTTGTCATGCCTAAGATGAAGACCAAGAGCAGCGCGAAGAAGCGCTTTCGCGTGCGTCCGGGCGGAACCGTCAAGCGCGGCCAAGCCTTCAAGCGCCATATCCTGACCAAGAAGACCACCAAGAACAAGCGCCAGCTGCGCGGTGCGGTCGGAGTCCATGATTCCGACGTGTTGTCCGTGCGCACGATGATGCCGTTCGCCTAACCTCACAATCAAGGAGCTACCATGCCTCGAGTAAAACGTGGGGTCACCGCACGGGCCCGTCATAAGAAAGTACTGGAACAAGCCAAGGGTTACCGCGGCCGTCGCAGCAAGGTATTTCGTATTGCCAAGCAGGCGGTCATGCGCGCCGGGCAGTACGCCTACCGCGATCGTCGCAACAGAAAGCGCGTGTTCCGCGCGCTGTGGATTGCGCGTATCAACGCGGCGAGCCGTGAGCACGGCGTTACGTACAGCGTGTTCATGAACGGCCTGAAAAAGGCCAATATCGGCCTCGATCGCAAGGTTCTGGCCGACATGGCAGTTACCGACAAGCCGGCATTTGCCGCGATTGTCAACCAGGTGAAGGCCAGCATCGCCGCTTGAGCGTTGTTGATTTGAGTGCCGCATCAAGGCGGCATTGCACATGAAAGGCGGGGCAAAGGTCTTAACCTGTGCCCCGTTTTGTTTTGACGCGTCGCGTTTCACAGTCATTCCAACCCACGGGCGTAGAGAGCCGCATGAATTCCCTCGACCAAATCGTTGCGCAGGCGCAAGCTGATTTTTCCGCCGCCGGAGACGTTGCCGCGCTGGAAAACGCCTAGGCGAAATACCTTGGCAAGACCGGGCAGATTACCGAGCAGATGAAGAGTCTGGGCAAGCTTGCGCCGGACGAGCGCAAGGCCCAAGGGGCCGTAATCAATGTTGCCAAGGGGCGGATCGAAGCGGCGCTGACCGCGCGGCGCGAAGCGCTGGCAAATGCGCAGATGCAGGCGCGCCTGAATGCCGAGGCAATCGACGTGACCCTGCCTGGCCGGGGGCGCGCCATCGGAGGCATTCATCCCGTGATGCGTACATGGGAGCGCATCGAACAGATTTTCGGTTCGATCGGATTTGACGTGGCCGACGGTCCAGAGATCGAGAACGACTGGACCAATTTCACCGCATTGAACAGCCCGGAAAACCATCCGGCGCGTTCGATGCAGGACACCTTCTACATCGACGGCAAGGACAGTGATGGCAGGCCGCTTCTGCTGCGCACGCACACCAGCCCGATGCAGGTGCGTTATGCGCGCATGAACAAGCCCCCGATCAAGGTCATCGCCCCGGGCCGCACCTATCGTGTCGACAGTGATGCCACCCACTCGCCGATGTTCCACCAGGTCGAGGGGCTGTGGATCGATGAGAACATCAGCTTTGCCGATCTGAAGGGCGTTTATCTGAATTTCGTCAAGGCTTTCTTCGAGACCGATGACCTGGATGTGCGCTTTCGTCCGTCCTATTTTCCGTTCACTGAACCCTCAGCGGAGATCGACATTGCGTTTGGAAGCGGCCCTCTGAAAGGACGTTGGCTGGAGGTGTCGGGTTCCGGTCAGGTGCACCCGAGCGTGGTGCGCAACTTCGGACTGGATCCCGAGAAGTACATCGGGTTTGCGTTCGGCTCCGGTATCGAGCGCCTGACCATGCTGCGGTACGGGATCAACGACCTGCGTCTGTTCTACGAAGGCGATTTGCGCTTTCTGAAGCAATTCAACTGACGCGGTGCCCGACGCGATTCCCGTGATCCTGCAAATCGTGCCCGACGGGCGGCAGGCGCCGGATGGACAATGATCAAGTTGGCCGGTGCGTCCGGTCACGAGACGTTACAGATTAAGAAGGTTTGAACCATGCAATTCTCCGAGAACTGGCTGCGTAGCCTGGTTGACCCGAAGATGACTTCGGACGAGTTGGCACATATGTTGACGATGTCGGGGCTCGAAGTGGAGGAAGTGGAGCCGGTGGCTCCGCCTTTTTCCAACATAGTGGTCGCCAAGGTCATCGAAGTCGCCAAGCATCCGAACGCCGATCGCCTGAATGTATGTCAGGTTGATGCCGGCACAGGTACCTTGCTCAATATTGTCTGCGGTGCACCGAACGTACGGGCCGGCATGAAGGTACCTTGCGCCATGATCGGGGCCAAATTGCCGCCGGGCGAAGACGGCAAGCCCTTCGAAATCAAGCTCGGCAAGCTGCGCGGCGTGGAATCGCAAGGCATGTTGTGCTCGGCGCGCGAACTGAAGCTGTCGGACGATCATGGTGGTCTGCTGGAGCTGCCGGACGATGCGCCGGTCGGGCAGAATTTCCGTGATTACTATCAGTTGAACGATCTCAAGTTCACAATCAAGCTCACTCCGAACAAGGCGGACTGCCTCTCCGTTCTGGGCGTTGCCCGCGAAGTCTCGGCCTTGACCGGAGCCGAGCTGAAGCCGCCTGCCATTACGCCGGTTGCTGTGAATTGCGATGAAATTCTTCCGGTCAGGGTGAATGCGCCCGATCTTTGCGGCCGTTTTACCGGGCGCATCATCCGTGGTTTGAATGCGCGTGCCGAAACGCCGGAATGGATGAAGCGCCGGCTGGAGCGTAGCGGCCAGCGGCCGATTTCGGCGCTGGTGGACATCTCGAACTACGTGATGCTGGAGCTCGGTCGGCCGAGTCATGTATTCGACTTGCACAAGATCCATGGCAGCCTTGACGTGCGCTGGGGGCGCAAGGGCGAGTCGCTCAAGTTGCTGAACGGGAATACGGTCGAAGTCGACGAATGGGTGGGCGTGATTGCCGACGACAAGGAAATCGAATCGCTTGCTGGCATCATGGGTGGTGATTCGACTGCAGTCTCGCTCGATACCACCGATATCTATCTGGAGGCTGCGTTCTGGTGGCCACAGGCCATCCAGGGGCGCGCACGTCGTTACAATTTCTCCACCGACGCGGCACACCGCTTCGAGCGCGGGGTTGACTACGCAACGACGGTCGAGCACATCGAGCGCCTTACCGCGCTGATTGTCGAGATCTGTGGCGGGCCCGAAACGAAGGTTGGTCCGGTGGATGACCACGTCGTCAATCTGCCCGAGCGCAAGCCGGTCACCGTGCGCACGGCGCGGGCGGCAAAGGTGATCGGGGTACAGGTGTCGGATGACGAGATCGCCGATATCTTCACTCGTCTCGGCCTGCCGTTCGAGCGCGGAGAGGGGACGTTCACGGTCACACCGCCGTCCTTCCGTTTCGACATCGAGATCGAGGAAGACCTGATCGAGGAAATCGCGCGTGTACACGGGTTCGAGAACATCCCGGCGCTGCCGCCGGTGGCATCCAGTGCGATGCGCATCGGCCCCGAAAACCGGCGATCGCTGTTTGCCATCCGCCACCTGCTGGCCGATCGCGACTATCAGGAAGTGGTCAATTTCAGCTTCGTCGAAGAAGGCTGGGAGACGGATTTCGCCGACAACCGCGATCCGATCCGCCTGCTCAATCCGATTGCCAGCCAGATGAGCGTGATGCGTTCGACACTGATCGGAGGCCTGGTCGCCAACGTTCGCTACAACCTGAACCGCAAGCTCAACCGCGTGCGCGTCTTTGAAGCCGGTGCCGTATACCTGAAGGACGAGGCTACGACCGATGGCCCGCTGCAGGTGGCGGGCTACCAGCAGCCCAAGCGGGTGGCGGCGATTGCCTATGGTCCGGCCGAGGACGAACAGTGGGGGCTGGCAACGCGCAACGTCGATTTCTTCGATGTGAAGGCCGACCTGGAATCCCTGTTCGCGCCGCGCCAGGTGCGCTTCGAGAAGGTGGTGCATCCCGCGCTGCATCCCGGCCGCTCGGCCCAGGTGCTGCTTGACGGAAGTGCGGTCGGAGTCATTGGTGAGTTACATCCGCGTCTGCAGCAGAAGTACGAGTTGCCGCTGGCGCCTGTCCTGTTCGAAGTCGAGGCGGAGGCGCTGTGTGAGCGTGACGTGCCTGTCTATCGTGAAATTTCGAAGTTCCCGGCGGTTACACGCGACCTTGCCGTATTGGTCCGGCAGGAGGTTCCGGTGCAGGCACTGATTGACACCTTTGTTACCGCAAGGCAGGAAAAAACCGAGTGTGCTATCATGCAAGCCGTTGTTTTATTTGATGAATATCGCGGCAAGGGCTTGGCCGAGAACGAGAAAAGCCTTGCGTTCCGGTTCACCTTGCAAGATACTCGGTCAACCCTGCAGGACGAGAAAGTCGATGCCGCAATGGCTGCTTTCATCGCTGCCGTCGAGCATGCACACGGCGCCCGTTTGCGTGCCTGAACGAGGCTGGGGAAGGGCAGGATCAAACTTATGAATGACGTGACTTCCGCCGAATTTCAATCCGTCCTGGCCGCAGATCTCAGCCGAGCGATGCAGGAATCGAAGGCCCGCTCTCAGGCCGAGAAAAGTCTCCCGACGCTGACCAAGGCCGAACTCGCCGAGCTTCTGTTCGAGCAGGTCGGCCTGAACAAGCGTGAAGCCAAGGATATGGTCGAAACCTTCTTCGACGAGATTCGCAATGCGCTCGAACGGGGGGAATCAGTCAAATTGTCTGGGTTCGGCAACTTCCAGCTGCGCGACAAGCCGCAGCGGCCCGGCCGCAATCCCAAGACGGGAGAAGAAATTCCGATCACTGCACGCAGGGTCGTGACCTTCCATGCCAGTCAGAAGCTCAAGAGCATGGTTGAGACCTCCACCAGCGTGCCGGTTGCCCGAGTCGCCTGACCAATCCGCCTGAGCGATCCATGAGTGAACGCACCACCAAGGCGGAACCAGCCGTTCTCCCGCCGATTCCTGCCAAGCGCTATTTCACGATCGGCGAAGTCAGCGAGCTGTGCGGCGTCAAGCCACACGTGCTGCGCTACTGGGAGCAGGAGTTCACGCAGCTCAAGCCGGTCAAGCGACGCGGCAATCGTCGCTATTACCAGCACCATGAAGTCCTTCTGATCCGTCGCATTCGCGAGCTGCTATACGAGCAGGGGTTTACAATCAGCGGCGCGCGGAATCGGCTCGATTTGCGTGTTGCAGACACATCCGTGCCCGAAGTCGCGAACTTGGCGGTCATGCACGAGGTGAACACGGCGGCATTGCGCGCGGAGCTGCAGCACATCCTCGAGCTGCTGAAGCCCTGAGACGGCGTTCCGTCTCCCCTTCCGCCACAGGCTCAAGGCCGCCATCAGGCGGCTTTTCTTGGGGCCATTTTGCGCGACACCGCAGCCAGTACCGGCATTAGCCCGGCCCGCATTCGCATCCTGTCGCCGTAAAGCGCCTGCGACGCGCCCCGTATGTACACATGC
>JAEZHR010000099.1 GCA_023416415.1 Pseudomonadota bacterium | reverse complement strand
GCTCCAATTCAGACTGAGGGCGATTGAAGCGGGCGCTCGTGATGAACAGCGTGCGCAGATCATGCCCGCCAAATGCAACCATCGTCGGACACGCCACAGGAAGCTCGATGGTGCGCAAAATTTCGCCGTCCGGTGAAATACGGAGCACCTGGCCTCCTTCATACATGGCAACCCAGTACGCGCCTTCTGCGTCCACGGCTGCCCCGTCCGGGCGTCCTCCATATCCTGGGCCGCGAACGTGATCGAATATTCGCAGGGTATGGGATCGGCCAAGTGTTCCAGCCGCGACGTCAAATTCATATGCCGAGATTCGGTGGGCAGTCGTGTCGGTGTGATAGAGCGTGGTGAAATCGGGACTGAAGGCGACGCCGTTGGAGACCGTTACCGGGATGCCAAGGTCGCGCAGCTTCCCGTGCTCTAGGCAGTAAAGCGATCCTCCGGGGCGCTCGCGCGAGTCATAGAGGCTGCCAAGCCAGAGACGGCCCTCTCGATCGCAACGCCCGTCGTTGAATCGACCAAGGGCAGGATTGTAAGGGGCCGCTGCATGGTCCTGCAGTGCGCCTGACTCAAGATCGAGTAAAGAGATGCCGCTTCGCATTGCCACCAGCAAATTGGCGGAGTCCGTGAATGCGATGCAGCCGGGCTCGGACGGCAGCATCCAATGTCGATGATGACCGCTTAACGTTGCGTAGCGATGAACGGAATGTGCCGGGATGTCGATCCAGTACAGGGCCTGTTCGGCGGCGTGCCAGATCGGGGATTCGCCAACCTGCATGGGAAGGTCCAGCACGGGGCGGATAGTGCCTATCGACATGAATGTTCAGGGTTTGGGATGATAGCGGCACATTATGCATTGAGATGCGCGACTGACAGGAGTGTTCAATGACGCAGAAGCAGCAAGGACCGAGGATTGCGTTCCTTGGAATCGGGTTGATGGGATTGCCGATGGCACGGCGAATCATGCAGGCGGGCTATCCACTGACGGCCTGGAATCGTACCCGCTCTAAGGCGGAGCTACTGGGGACGGCGCCGGTGGCAGCGCATGTGCAGGATGCGGTGGCGGATGCCGATATCGTGATTACCATGTTGCAGGATGGTCCGGCTGTTCATGCCGTTGTTGAAGAGGCCTTGGCGGTCGCGCGCCCAGGGATGCTGTTCATTGACATGAGCTCTACTGCCATGGATGAGGCGCAGAGCCTGCATCGCAGGCTTGCAGAGCGCGGGGCAGCCTTCCTCGATGCGCCGGTGTCGGGAGGTGTGGCTGGCGCCGAGTGCGGCGGCCTTGCGATCATGGTTGGGGGAGCGATGGATCATTTCCGTCGGGCGGAGCCGGTGCTGCTCGCGATGGGCCGTCCGACTTGGGTAGGGCCGGTCGGGAGCGGTCAACTCGCCAAGCTGTGCAATCAATTGATCGTCGGGGCAACGCTCGAAGTCGTAGCGGAGGCCTTGCTGCTGGCGGAGGCGGGGGGAGCCGATGCGGCAGCCGTTCGCGCGGCGATACGCGGCGGATTCGCGGAAAGCCGGATTCTTGAGGTCCACGGGGCGCGCATGCTTGAACGGAACTTTCTGCCGGGCGGGCAGGTGCGCAGCCAGGCGAAGGATCTCGACAATGTCCTGAAAGCGGCTGCGAGTGCGGGCCTGCGTCTTCCCGTTGCGGAACTCGTAAGCGAGCACTTTCGTACGCTGTTGCCTGCGCATGCGCAGGCCGACCAGTCGGCAGCCCTGCTTGCACTGGAGCAGCTGAATCCGGGGCGGCGCCTTGGGCGATCGGCCGACATATTGCCGTAGCATCGCGCCAGTCGCTGCAACGCACGTTGGTCCAGTCGCGGTGCCGCAGCTAAAATGCGGCTGCGCGAGGCCATTCTCACTCGCGAACAGGCTTCCATGTTCAAGTGTCGTTTCATCGCAATAGTTTTGGCGAGCACGTGCCTTGCGGCTTGTGCGCCAATGCGAACGATCGCGCCCGATCGTCAGCCCCCTATGGCGTCTGCCATTGCCGAGCAGCTCGTTCCATTCTCCGCCCATCCGGCAGGCGTGCCGCCAGCCGAATGGGAGCCGCTCATCATCTTGCGCGACCGCAAACCGACTGTGTATCGTTTGGTTGATGGCGAGGGCGATGACGGCAAGCGGACGGTCCTGCATGCCTTTGCCAGCCAGTCTTCTTCGGCCCTGATGCACATTCTCTCGATCAGGCCGGAAGCACAGCCGTGGATGCGTTGGGAATGGAGGCTCGGGCCGACCCGGTTGACGGGGGGCGACCCATCCGAACGCGGTTCTCCGGGGCGCATCGTGCTCGGCTTTGATGGTGATAAGGGCACGCTTCCTTTTACAGATCAGATTCTGTTTGAAACCGGACGAGTGCTGACCGGGCACGAATTTCCCTATGCGACCCTCATGTACGTATGGGCGGAAAACCTTCCGGTCGGCACCGTGGTCCATAGCCGGCATAGCAACCGCATACGCATGGTCGTGGTCGATAGCGGGTCGCAAGGTATTGGTCGCTGGCGTACCTTCGCTCGCAATATTGCCGAAGATTTCGAACGTGCCTTCGGTGAGAAGCCCGGCAAACTCCTGGGCGTGGGCGTGCTGACCGACAGCCAGAATGATGACGCGTCGACCGAGGCCTGGTACGGCGACATCAGCCTGTCGGAGACGCCGCCTGCAGAAGCGCCCGGTCCGGTGCCGGTCTCTATGCAGCGCTAACGGCCAGCCGGAAGGCCTGCAATGACCACGCACCCGAGCGCATGGAGTTCTTATGCCGGCGCCAGCCAGGCTTCAGCCAGCTTCACCCAATAGCTTGCGCCCAACGGCAGAAGTTCGTCGTTGAAGTCATAGCTTGAGTTGTGCAGATTGCAGGGGCCCAGGCCGTGCCCGGCTTCGCGGTGTCGTCCTTCGCCATTGCCAATGAAGACGTAGCAACCGGGCTTTTCCTGCAGCATGAACGCAAAGTCCTCGGCGCCCATCGTTGGTTCGGTGCGGTCCATGACATTTTCCGTTCCGACGAGATCCCGCAGGACCTTGGCCGCAAATGCCGTTTCATGCTCGTGATTGATAAGCGGAGGGTAATTGCGATGGAAGCGGAACGCGACGCTGGCATCAAAGCCTAGCGCCGTGCATTCGGCCAGGCGGCGCATGCGCTCTTCCACGAGATCGAGAACTTCGGCGCGGAAGGTGCGCACGGTGCCAATCAGCGTGGCTACATCGGGCACGATGTTGGTTGCACTGCCGGCGTGAATCTGGGTGATCGACAGCACCGCGGCATCGAGCGGATTGCAGTTGCGTGAAACGATGGTTTGCCAGGCCTGGGCGATCTGCACTGCGATCATGATGGGATCGATGCCTTTGTGCGGCTGGGCAGCATGGCAGCCTTTGCCTCGTACGACGACCTCGAATTCGTTGGACGATGCCATCATCGGGCCGGCCGTGAGTCCGAACTGTCCGACCGGCATGCCTGGCCAGTTGTGCATGCCGAAAACGGCCTCCATGGGAAAACGCAGGAACAGACCGTCATCCATCATGCGCTTGGCGCCACCACCTCCCTCTTCGGCCGGCTGAAAGATCAGGTAAACGGTTCCGTCGAATTTACGCTCCCGCGCCAGATAACGGGCTGCGCCGAGCAGCATGGCGACATGCCCGTCGTGACCGCAGGCGTGCATTTTTCCCGGATTGCGGGAGGCATGCGCAAACCGGTTGGTTTCCTCCACGGGGAGTGCGTCCATGTCGGCGCGCAGGCCGATGGCGCGCGAACTCGTTCCGTTCTTCAGAATCCCGACGACACCCGTGCCGCCCAGGCCGCGCACGACGGGAATTCCCCATTCCTCCAACTGGCGCGCGATCACGTCCGCCGTACGCACCTCTTCGAAGCTGAGTTCGGGATGCGCGTGAAGGTCGCGTCGGATGCGCTTGAGCTCGTCGGAGTACTGCAAAATCGGGCCGATCAATTGCATGCATGCTTCTCCATGAGAGGGCCGGTGCATCACCATGCCGGATGTCGAAAGCGGAAGGGCGAATGCGTATATTACTTCTCCCGCGTTGGCGGTGATGAAACCCGGTCAACACGCCGTGCGTGCGCGGCGTTGACAAAGGCGTCAGTGACCGCTCACGATTTTCTGCAGCAAGGAACTTTCCGTATGGCATGCTCGTCCATCTGCATGGCATGCGTATCTGAGGGCAGGTGGTGTCCCGGCCTTGCCCGATGCTGGCCGCGCATGTCGACATGCTCTGCGATACGGCGACGAAGTTTGAACAACAGGAAAAGGTTGGTGCGTCGCGCGTGCGCTGCTTGCATCCGCTGCTGCCTGACCGGGAGAACTGAATGAAGTTGAAATGGGGTGGAAGAATCCTTGCGCTATTGGCAGTGGCATCGGCGGCAGGTTGTGCCCAAGTGGGCTACTACGTGCAGGCCGCGCAAGGCCAGCTGGCGCTCATGTCGGCAGCGCGCCCGATCGATGAGTGGCTGGAGCGTCCCGAAGTTGAGGACGACCTGAAGGGGCGTCTGGCCAAGGTCAAGGAAATCCGGCGCTTTGCCGCAGAAGAGCTCGGCTTGCCGGACAACGGCAGCTACACGACCTATGCCGACGTGCAGCGCCCGTTCGTGATGTGGAACGTGATTGCCACACCCGAGCTTTCGCTCAAGCCGAAGAAGTGGTGTTTTCCGGTCGCGGGCTGCGTGACGTATCGCGGCTATTACAGCGAGGCGCAGGCGAAGGCCTACGCCGAGCGCTTGCGCAGTGAAGGTTATGACGTCGACATCACGGGGGTGCCGGCATACTCGACGCTGGGATGGTTCAGCGATCCGGTCCTGTCGACCTTCATACGCTATCCGGATGCGCAGCTGGCGCGTCTGGTATTCCACGAGCTTGCGCATCAGCAGGCCTACGCCGCGGGCGACTCCCAGTTCAACGAGTCCTTTGCGGTCGCCGTGGAGGAGTACGGCGTCGAACGCTGGCTGGAAAAGCACGGTGACGACGCCATTCGGAAATCCTATGCCGCGCATCGCGCCCGCAAGCAGGATTTCCTCGCATTGCTGACGAAGCATCGCGAGGCTTTGAACGCCAACTACAAGCGCGATGCCAGCGACGAGGACAAACGGCGCCAGAAAGCGATCATCTTCCAGGCGCTGCAGGATGACTATGCGCTGCTAAAGCAGCGTTGGGGTGGCTATGCGGGTTACGACCGCTGGTTCGCCCAACCGCTGTCAAATGCACACCTGGCTGCGGTGGCTACCTATCATGACCTTGTGCCGGGCTTCCGCGCACTGCTTGCGCAGAACAGTGGGCTCCCGGAGTTTTATGCGAGCGTGCGCAGGCTTGCCGCACTGACCAAGGACGAGCGACACCGGCAACTGGGAGAACTAGGCGGCCAGCCCATGCTGGCGGAGAGCGAAACGGCGCAGGAGCGTGTTGCCCGCTGAGGCAGGGCGGGACCGGAAGCGAGGGCGACCATGAAGCCGCCCTTTTTCTTCTTGCCGTTCGCATGTTGCGCTGCACGACAAAAACCGCGCGAGGTGTGCGAGCATGCCGTTGGCATGAAGGACTTGCATCCGAGGCCATCGACCGATAGCATCTGCATTAAAAAAAGAACCACCGTTCGTTTCCTGAAGTTTTCCAGTTCAAACAACCAGAGGCAAGAGGCAGGCATGGACAAGATTTGGCTGAAGTCCTACCCCGAGGGCATCCCCTCGGAGATCGACGAGACCCAGTACGATTCGCTGGTGGCGATGATGGAAGAGTCGTTCCGTAAGTTCGCGACGCGCAATGCGTTCGTGTGCATGGACAAGTTCATGACCTACGGCGAGCTCGACCAGTTGTCCAAGCAGCTGGCTGCATGGCTTCAAAGTCGCGGGCTGAGCAAGGGCGCGCGCGTGGCGATCATGATGCCGAACGTGCTCCAGTATCCGGTGGCCATGGTTGCCGTCCTGCGCGCAGGCTACACGGTCGTCAACGTCAACCCGCTCTACACCCCGCGCGAGCTCGAGCACCAGCTGAAGGATTCCGGCGCCGAGGCGATCATCATTTTGGAGAACTTCGGGCATACGCTTGAGCAAGTCATCGCGAAGACCCAGATCAAGCATGTGGTGCTGGCCACGATGGGCGAAATGCTCGGTGGCGTGAAGGGCATGATCGTCAACTTCGCGGTGCGCAAGGTGAAGAAACTGGTACCGCCGTTCTCGCTGCCCACCGCGATCCCGTTCAAGCAGGCGTTGGCGGAGGGCGCGCGCATGACGCTCAAGCCGGTGGCGTTGAAGCGCGAGGACATCGCTTTCCTGCAATACACGGGCGGCACGACCGGCGTATCGAAGGGCGCGACGCTGCTGCATCGGAACATCATTGCCAACGTGCTGCAAAGCGATGCCTGGGCGCAGCCTGCGCTGAACGAGGAGCCGCGCGTCGAGCACCTGACCATCATCTGCGCGCTGCCGCTGTATCACATCTTCGCGCTGACGGCCTGCGCGATGATGGGCATGCGCTGGGGCGCGCTGAACGTCCTGATCCCGAATCCGCGCGACATCCCCGGATTCGTCAAGGAGCTGGGCAAGTACAAGTTCAACCTGCTGCCGGCAGTCAATACCCTGTACAACGGCCTGCTGAACAACCCCG
>JAEZHR010000069.1 GCA_023416415.1 Pseudomonadota bacterium | reverse complement strand
AGGTGACGCTGGTCGAGCGACATGCGCAAGTGGCGCAGGAAACGTCGGGCAACCGTGCCGGCATCCTCTTGCCGCACATGTCGCAGGACGACAACCCATCTTCGCGCATCTCGCGTGCGGCGTATCTGTACGCGTTGCGAACATGGCAGCGATTGGGGGGCGCGGGCAGTGCATTCGACGGCGAGACCTGCGGCGTGCTGCACGTGGCAGCGGACGCCGCCGAGGCAAAGGCGCAGCAGAAGGCCGCCCAGCTTTTTGCCGACGCGCCGCAGTTCGTGCAATGGCTGGACGCGCGCGGCATTGCCGAGCGGTACGGCCTCGCTGTCTCGCATGGCGGCTGGCTGTTTGGCCAGGGCGGGTGGGTGACCCCGTCCAGCTTCTGTACGGCACTGCTGGATGCCTGCGGCAGCAACCTTGTGCGGCGCTTCGGGCAGGACGTGGCCTCGCTGCAAAACGAAAACGGGCAATGGCGGCTGTGCGATACGCGCGGACAGGAAATCGCAACAGCACCGGTGCTGATTCTTGCCAACGGCAACGGTGCGCGCGCACTCGAACCCGCCGCCACGCTGCCGCTGGGCAGGGTGCGCGGACAGGTCACGCATGTCGACGCCGCCGACATGCCCTCGCCGCCGCTGGTGGTCTGCGGACCGGCCTACATAACGCGGGCGGCACGCGGCACGATCTGCATCGGCGCCACTTACGAGCGCGATCCCGATCCGGCACTGCGCGCGGACAGCCAGCGTGCCAATCTCGATGCACTGGCGCGCATGCTGCCGGCACTTGCGCCTGCGCTCGCGGAACTTGCCGCACAGTCGAACAGCCAATCCTTGCAAGGGCGTGTGGGATTTCGCAGTGTCACGCCGGATCGGTTGCCGCTGGTGGGCGCCTTGCCCGATGGCGGCGCACCCATTCCGGGAAGCCGGCTGCGCGATGTGCCGCGCTTGCCGGGAATCCATGGATTGCTTGGCTACGGTTCGCGCGGGCTGACCTGGGCACCGCTCTGTGCCGAGATTCTGGCGGCACAACTGGAAGGCGAACCCATGCCGCTCGAGAAGGACCTGGCGGCCGCGCTCGATCCCGCACGTTTCGTGCTCAAGGCGCATCGACGCACGCAGAAAACATAAGAAGGAAAGCACGCAAATGACTGCTCGCAAGACAGCACGCTACATCGGAATCGGACTACTCGCCCTGCTGGCACTGCTGGTGCTGGGCGTGGCCTACATCGTCCTCACTTTCAATCCGAATGACTACAAGCCGCGCATCGTCGAGATGGTGAAGACGCATACCGGGCGCACGCTGACGATACCGGGGGATATCAGACTGCGCGTATTTCCGCGCGTCGGTCTGCAATTGGGCGAGTTGTCGATCTCCGAACGCGACAGCAGGGAAACCTTCGCCTCCATCCAGTCTGCGCGCGTGTCGCTGGAACTGCTGCCCTTGCTGTCGCGCAAGCTGGTCGTCGACGAAGTGCAGATTGCCGGCCTGGATGCCACGATCCGGCGCGACGAAAAGGGCGCGCTCAATATCGGCGACCTGATCGGCGGCGACGAGCAGGAGCAGGCACCCGAGCAACAGGAGCAGGCGGGAACGGAAACGCCCGATTTCGACATCGGTGGCATCGCCGTGCGCGACTCGCGCGTGCTGTACGACGACCGTCAGCAAGGACGGCGCATCGAGATCAGCGACCTCAACCTCACGAGCGGCGCGCTTGCCGATGGCGTGCCCGCGCCGCTGGAGCTCGACGCAAGGGTGAAAGGCGATGCGCCGAATGTCGATGCCCGGCTGGCAGCCACCACGACGCTCACCCTCGACATGCAGGCGGGCCGTTACGTGCTGGACAAGTTCGATCTGGCGCTCGATGGTGCGTTCGTCGGCGCTGAAGACGGCAGCCTGCGTCTGACCGGAAACGCCGACCTGCAACCGAAGACAAAGCGGTTCGCCCTGACCGAACTGGTGCTGGCGAGCAGCGGCACGCGCGATGGCGCGCCGTTCGAACTGCAGGCGAATGCGCCGAAGCTGGCTGTTACCGATACGGTGGTCGAAGGCGACAATCTGGTCGGCGAGTTGCAGTTGACGCAGGACGCACGGCGCATCCACGCCAATTTCGAACTGCCGTCCTTCACCGGCTCGCCGCAAGCCGTGGGCATTCCTGCGCTGCAGGCGGGAGCGCGCGTGAACGGCGCCGACCTTGAACTGCAGGCCAGTCTGAACGGCACCCTGTCAGGCAATCTCGAACGGATGCTGTTCGAGTCGCCGCAACTGGCGCTGGATCTGGAGGGCCGCCAGGGCGACACGCCGATTCGCGGCAGCCTGCGTACGCCGCTTTCCCTGGACATGGAGAAAGGCGTGCTCACGCTGCCCAAGCTGGTCGCCGATTTCATCCTCCCCGGACCAACCGAAGGCGGCGTGGCCTTGCAGGCACAGGGCAAGGCCAGCGCCAATCTTGAAGCCGAAGCGGTCTCGGCCAACCTGGCAGGCAAGCTCGACCAGAGTCCGTTTACCGCCGACCTGGGCATGAACGGATTCTCGAAGCCGGCCTGGCGGTTCGACATCGGCATCGATCGTCTGGATGTGGACCGCTACACCGCGTCCCGTAAGAAATCCGCACCCGCGCAAGCCAGTCAGCAGGAGCAGGCACCCGCAGGAAAGCCCGCGGCCGGCGCCGCAGCCGAAGAGCCGATCGACCTCACCTTTCTGCAGGACCTGGATGCACGCGGCAGCGTGCGCGTGGGTCAATTGAAAGTCGCCGGCATCAATGCCGCAAAGCTGCGGGTCGACATGCGCGCGCAAGGGGGCACATTGCAGCTCAATCCGGTGAACGCGAACCTGTACGGCGGCAGCCTTGCCGGCAGCGCCAGCGTGCAGGCTGCCAGGCTGCCGCGCGTGACGCTGCGCCAGAAACTTTCGAACGTGAATGTCGGTCCGTTGCTTACAGATGCGCTCGGGCGCGACATGCTCACCGGACGCGGCGAAGTGCAGCTGGACGTTGCCGCTTCCGGCGCCACAACCGATGCGATGCTGCGCGCGCTAGACGGCACTGCGCGCCTCGCGCTGCACGATGGCGTCATCCGTGGCATCAACATTGCCCAGGTGCTGCGCAACGCACGCAGCCGCATCGATGCCTTGCGCGGCAAGGAAAGCGCCGCCGAAGGCACCGGAGACCGCAGTGAAAGCACCGATTTCTCGGAAATGTCAGGGAGCTTTCGCATCGAGAAAGGGGTCGCGCGCAACGACGACCTGGACGTGAAGTCGCCGTTGCTGCGCATTGGCGGCACGGGTTCCTTCGACCTGCCGCAGCGCCGCCTCGACTACCTCGTGAAAGCGACCGTCGTGGCGACGCTGAAGGGGCAGGGCGGTCCGGAACTGGAGGCGCTCAAGGGCGTGACCGTGCCGGTGCGCTTGCACGGACCTTTCGATGCGCTGGACTGGAATGTGGACGTGGGCGCGATGGCGGCTTCGCTGGCGCGCCAGAAGCTCGAAGGCAAGGCCGAGCAACTGGGCGAAAAGGCGCGCAAGTCGCTGGACGGAGAGAAGGACAAGCTCAAGGACAACCTGCAGGAGCGGCTGCGCGGGCTGCTGGGCAGATAGCGTGCCAAAGGGCTGACCGACGCCCGCGCCTCGGTCGCACCGGCGGACGCGAGTCATTCGGCTAGTCCTTCCTGGCAGACGAAAAACACTGCCGGCCGCGCATGCGTCCTGCGGCCACGATGCCCCCACGATACGCTTTTTGCTGTCCCCACGCGTGCGTCGGAAAACGTCCTGGCAGGCCATCCCGGCAACCGCGAAGCGGACATCCAGGGATGGCCGGTCAACATGCGCGGCAGTCGTGCGCTCACGTCGGACCACGCGCAGACCATGCGCCGCCTGCGCAATGAAAACACCGAGAGCGTGCTCGATCACGTGGCTCGACTGTGGGCTTCGATGCGACGCCGGAAACGGTGAGCGCCAACGCCCGGGTGCTGCGATTGGTGGATCGCGAGTCCGGCAAGACGTAGCGAGGCTGGCCTGTGCATGGCAGGCGCCAGAGATGCACCAGAGCATTGCAACCTGCTTTCCTGCACATGATCCGTAGTGCATTCGCGTTGTAAAAATGGCCGACGCATGCCATGGCCCGCGCGGGGCCCTATGTCCCTGCGATTTCAATGGCACGCTGCTTGCCTGCTTCCGACCTCGTCATGGCCGCTGTCTTGCGCGGCTTCAACCAGTTGCGGAGGCCAACAGTGCAACGACCTTTTCCACGAACATTGATCGCTGTCGCGTTCGCCCTCCTGTTCAGCGGCGCATCTGTTCTTGCTGACCACTCTGCTTCCGAAACATCCGGTGCTCCGGATGGGACGATTCAGCCTGCTCAGGGCACATTCGGGCCCGACTTCCTGAGGGCCGAAGTGAGCGCATCGGGCGCATCTGTCGCCGGTACACAAGCCAATGCCAGTCAGCTCAGCGAAGCCGACATCAAGATCATGGGTGAAATCGCGCAATCCAATCTCGCCGAAATCCAGAGCAGCGAACTGGCATTGAAGCGAAGCCAGAACTCCGGCGTGCGCGAGTTTGCGCAGCGCATGATTGACGAACATTCACGCCTGCAATCGCAGCTGGTCGAGCTGGCGCGCGCCAAGGACGTGCAGCTGCCGGACCAGCCCGCGGCCGAGCAACGCAAGCTTGCGCAGCGATTGGCCAGCCTCGAAGGCGAGAGATTCGATGACAGCTATCAGCGCGAGGTCGGCGAACAGGCGCACGAGCGCACCCGCACGATGCTGAAAAGGGCGCAGGAGCAGGCCCAGGATCCGCAGTTGCGCGCAATGGTCGCGCAGGCCATGCCTGTCATCAATGAACACATGAATCACGCCAAGAGCATGCTGAAAGAGGGGCGAGTGACTGGCTCAAGTGGCGGCGCCGACAAGGGGGAGGCGACGGGTTCGGGCGGGACTGGTGGCGCGGTCGGGGATACGTCGAGTCCGGGCACATCCGGCGCGTCGTCGCCCACGGGGGAGAGCGGCGCTTCGATGTCCACTCAATCTTCGGGCGGAGCCGTTACGTCCGGTGGACCGGACAAAGTCGGAAGCGGTGCCGAAAGCGTTTCCGGCACCGACGGCAAGAGCAATTCCTTCGGCCCGGGGCGCGACCAGTGAGTAGCGACTAGCGCCGACGCGGACATGACCATGCAGCGGGAAGACCTCATCGATGCGCTCAACGAGCTGGTCCGGACCTGCGAGGATGGCGCGCGCGGCTTTCGGGTCTGTGCCGATGATGCCGATGACCTGCAGCTGCGGACCTTCTTCGCCAATCGCGCGCGAGCCTGTGCCGCAGCCGCCGAGGAGCTGCAGGATCTCGTCTGCAGCTACGGCGGCGAGGCGGTCACGGAAGGCGGATGGGGCGGCGCGCTGCATCGTCGCTGGATCGACGTGCGCGCGCTGGTGTCCGGGCGCGGGGACCAGGCGGTGCTGGAGGAATGCGAGCGCGGCGAGTCGGTTGCCTTGCTCGCCTACCGGCACGTGCTGGACAGCGATCTCCCGCCGGATGTGCGTGAAGTGGTTGAGCGGCAGTACCAGGGCGTGCTGTTCAATCACGATGCGGTGCATGGTCTGCGCGCGCAGTACCGCGCGCTGTAGCGGTGCCCTTCGCCGCTGTGTCCGGCAAACGGCAGGCGGCATTCGCCGGTGCGGAATTTGCTCCATTCATCAACGTCGTTGCGAGCGCGTGAAGTTTCCGGCCCGGGAATCGCGGCAACGCATTTCGAAATCCAGCAGAAAGCCAACCGCAGGAATCGACCATGACACATGATCTGAAGAAAGGCCTGCTTGCCGGCGCTCTCGCCATCGCGTTCGGTTTGCCGCTGGCGACGCACGCGCAGAGCGGTGATGCCGGTCGGAGTCAGGTGCAAAAGGGCCAGCCGGCGCAGGGCGACACACAGTCCGGTCAACGCCGGCCGCAGCAGAACATTCGTGACATGCGCGCCAGCGAACTGATCGGCGCCACCGTGCGCGACAGGCAAGGGCAAGACATTGGTGAAGTTCAGGATCTGATCGTTGATGCCGGCAATCAGCGCGTCGGCTACGCGATCCTTGCCTTCGGCGGCGTGATGGGTTTTGGCGAAAAGCTGTTCGCCTTTCCCATGGATCGCTTTCAGGCCACCACGCGTGACGGCGAGAAGGAACTCATGCTCAGCGTTAGCGAGGAAGAACTGAAGAACGCGCCCGGTTTCGATCGCTCGAACTGGCCGAGCTTTGGCATGGGCGGGTATCGCGGTGAGGTCGACAAGCATTTCGGACGGACTGCCAAGGCAGGCGGCAATCTGGTGCGCATGAGCGAGCTGATGGATATCGACGTCAACGATGGCGCCGGCAATGATGTCGGCGAAATCGGGGACGTTGTGGTCAGCGTCAATGACGGGCAGGTGCGCTTCGTCGCATTGCAGCCGAGCGATGATCTCGGTCTCGACGACCGGCTGGTGATGCTGCCCCTGTCCGCGTTTCGCGTCACCGGCGAGCAGCAGGCGCAGAGCAGCGCGGGGGGAGGCGCGAATGATCGGTCATCCGGCGGCAGTCCAGGGGCGCGGTCCGCAACATCGAATCCGTCGCCGCAATCGCCACAGTCCACCGGCGTGCCGCCAGCATCCGAGCCGTCCGGTGCCGGCGGCGGCCCGGCCGCGCGCGGCGGGAAGGATGAGCAGGGCGAGCTGGTTC
>JAEZHR010000393.1 GCA_023416415.1 Pseudomonadota bacterium | reverse complement strand
GGCCTGCACGGTTCGGCCTTCCGAACCGTGCAGGCCGAAGCCCTTGACTCTGGGGCTTCCATGACTTTTTCCATCATCGCGCGCTGTCCTGACAGCGGCCAATTCGGCGCGGCCGTCGCTTCCTCGTCGCCGGCGGTCGCCGCGCGCTGCATCCGCGGCGCGAGCGGCGTCGGCGCGGCGGCCAGTCAAAACATCACCGATCCCGACCTGGGCCCCGCCGCCTTGTCACTGATGCAGCAAGGCTGCACACCCGAGCACGCGTTACAGACCTTGCAGGCACGGCCGTTCATCGAGTACCGGCAGCTGATGGCCATCGACGCGCACAATCCTCCGGCGGTGTTTACCGGCGCGAAGGCGCTGGGCTCGCTGGCCTCCACTGTGGGCACGCATGCGGCCTGCGCAGGCAACATGCTGGCTTCGCAAGAGGTTCCTTCGGCCATGTTGCGCGCATTCGAAAGCGCGTCGGGCTGCCTGGCCGAGCGGCTGATGCAAGCCCTGCTGGCGGGTCAGGCGGCGGGCGGCGAAGAAGGCCCCGTGCATTCGGCAGGCTTGCTGGTGTATGGCGGCAAGCAATGGCCCGTGGTCGATCTGCGCATGGACTGGGTCGAGCATGATCCCGTCGGTGCCTTGTACGCTGCATGGAAGGTGTATGAACCACAAGTGCAGGCCTACATCACGCGCGCGGAAGATCCGCGTGTCGCACCGAGCTTTGGCGTGCCGGGCGATCTGTAAGCCTTTGCAGGAATGGCGCTGCGCGCGCACCGCAGCGCCCGCATGGCAAGGAAGTTGCTAAGGGGAATGTGCCGGCTCATTTCGAGTCGTGCACAGTGTTTGTCAGGTTTCTTGCCCCATGCTCAATCGCGTCTCTCTTCGTCAAATGGAATACTTCGTGGCCACTGCAAAGTACGGCAGCATTGCCGCGGCCTCGTCGAACATTCACATTTCATCGCCTTCGATTTCAGCGGCCATTGCACACATGGAATCGGAACTCGGTGTGCAGTTGTTCGTGCGCCATCCCTCCAAGGGACTGGGCCTGACACCCATCGGGGCCAAGGTTCTGCGTCAGTGCAATGACGTGCTGGAGCGTTCCGCGCGGCTGTACGACGTGGCCGCCGAGTCCAAGTACACCATCCAGGGCAGCTTGCGCGTAGGCAGCTTCCAGTCGCTGACGGCGCTGATTGCGCCCGAGGTGATCTTTGGCTTTTCCCGCGCCTTCGACAAGGTGGACATGCACATGGTCGAGGGCGATCAGGAAGTGCTGATGAACAAACTGCAAGCGCTGGAGATCGACCTGGCCATCACCTATGACCTGCACCTGAACGAAGCCGTCGAATTCGAGCCGCTGGCGACCTTGCCACCGTATGTGCTTGTCAGCGAAATTCACCCGTTTGCACAGCAAAGCGCCGTCACGCTCGACGAGCTGGCCGCCCACCCCCTGATACTGCTCGATCT
Organism: Pseudomonadota bacterium; assembly: GCA_023416415.1. Lineage (GTDB taxonomy): Bacteria > Pseudomonadota > Gammaproteobacteria > Burkholderiales > Burkholderiaceae_D > Noviherbaspirillum. The sequence continues at coordinate 1,544 of JAEZHR010000393.1, read as the reverse complement.
GCCGATCAGCCGCGAGTACTTCACCTCGTTGTTCACCTCGGTCGGCCTCACGCCGCGCATCGGCGCGCGTTCCCGCTCGGAAGAAGTGGTGCGATCGATGGTCGCCAACGGACTGGGCTATGCCATCTTCAACGTGCGCCCGAAATCCAACCAGTCCCTGGATGGCAAGCGCATGGTTCGCGTGCGCCTGGCAGGCAACAACCGTCCGATGCGGCTGGGGCTGGCCACCTACAAGCCAGTCCAGCAATCGCGCCTGACCGAAATCTTCATGGATCGCTGCAGGGCCTATATCTCCGAGCAGTACATTCCCGGCATGAGTGCCACCAGTTTCTACGATCCGCACCGCGTCTTCGAAGCGACGGCGTAGCCATGTTCATGTATCAACCCTGATTTTCCATGTCCGATTCCTCCCCTGACACCAGCGTGACGCACCTGCAAGCGCTGGTGGGCTTTCCGTCGGTGTCGCTCACGCCGAACACCGACCTGATCGCGTATGTGGAAGGCGTGCTGCACGCCTGCGGCATCCGCACCACCCGCTTCGCCGCGCCCGACGACCCCAGCCGCACCAACCTGCTCGCATCGGTCGGCCCCGACACGCAGCCCGGCGCGCTGCTGTCCGGCCATACCGATGTCGTGCCGGTCAGCGGCCAGCCGTGGAGCACGCCGCCGTTCACCCTGACGGAAAAGGAGGGCCGCTTCTACGGCCGCGGGACGGCCGACATGAAAGGCTTCGTGGCATGCGCACTGACAGCCATGCAGGCGGCCAGCAAACGCCCGCTGCAGCGCCCGCTGCACCTTGCACTGTCTTTTGACGAGGAAATCGGCTGCGTCGGCGTGAGGCACATGCTTGGTGCAGTGACGCACCACATTGGCGCCCCAATGTTGTGCATCGTTGGCGAACCGACGCTCATGTGCATCGGTACGGGGCACAAAGGCAAGTCGGCCTACCGTGCCGTCTGCTGTGGGCAGGCCGGACACTCCGGGCTGGCCCCGCTGTTCGACAACGCCATCCACATGGCCACGGATCTGGTGACCGTCTTGCGGGAAGTGCAACGGGAAATCGCCGAGGAAGGCCCGCGCGACGACGGCTATGCCGTGCCCTACACCACCGTGCACGTGGGCACCATCCAGGGCGGCACGGCGCTGAACATCGTGCCCAGCGCCTGCGAAGTGAACTTCGAGATCCGCAATGTCCTGCCGGACGACCCGGCGAAGATTCTGCAACGCGTGATGCAGCGCCTGGCTCGCCGCGTGCAGCAGGAAGCGCTGAATCCTGAAGCCCCGCTGCCCGAAGTCAGCCTGCGCAACAGCTACCCCAGCCTGCATACGCCGGATGACAGCGCGGGCGTCGCACTGCTGTCCTCGCTGCTGCCCGCCGGCACCCCATGCACCAAAGTGGACTACGGCACCGAAGGCGGCCTGTTCCAGCAACGCTGGCAAGAGACTCCGGTGCTGGTTTGCGGCCCCGGCAGCATCACGGTGGCGCACAAGGCGGACGAGTATGTGGAGGCGAGCCAACTGCAGGCGTGCGACCGCATGCTGGC
>JAEZHR010000376.1 GCA_023416415.1 Pseudomonadota bacterium | reverse complement strand
GCCCAGGAAGACCGTCCCAGCCATGAGGTCGCGGCCTACTTGCAGGCGCAGGGCTATCGCATTATCCCGATCAACCCCATGTATGCGGGCACTCACATACTCGGAGAGCACTGTTATGCGACGCTGACCCAGGCGGCGAAGGTCGTCGCACCCGAGGTCGGGAAGATCGACATCGTCGATTGCTTCCGCCGTTCCGATCAGGTCGGGCCAATAGTGGATGAGGCGATCGCTGTCGGAGCAGTCGCCGTCTGGATGCAGCTGGGGGTGCGTAACGACCAGGCGGCAGCCAAGGCGCGTGCCGCAGGACTGGAAGTGGTCATGGACCACTGCATCAAGATCGAACACGCGCTGCGCTTCGGCACTCCGCTTTGAGCACGGCAGTGCGCGATCTTCTGCCAGAGCTGATAGCCCTGCCGCTGCTGCCGCTACTGATCGCGCAGGGCCGCGCGGCGCGGCGGCGCATTCCGCGCCTGCCGGAGGCCACCGGCGCCTCTTTCGGCGTTGCCGGGGGCGATGGACGCGGCGCACCGTTCAGACTGCTGGCCATTGGCGAATCCCCGGTCGCTGGTGTCGGTGTGCAAACGCAGGCACAGACCATCACCGCCTGCCTCGCCGAGGCGCTCGCCGTCCAACTTGGCCGGCCTGTCGCCTGGCGCGCCTATGGGCGCAATGGCGCCACTGTCCGCGATGCGGTCGATGGACTGCTGGCATGCGTTCCCCGGCAGCCGGTGGATCTTGCGCTGGTCGCCTTCGGCGTCAACGACAGCACGACCTTCCGGATGCCACGCGCATGGCGCAACGACATGTGCAGCTTGCTGGACGCTCTGGCGACCCGCTGCAATCCAGCGCTGATCGTGCTGGCGGGCGTTCCGCCGATGGGACACTTCACGTCCTTGCCGCAGCCGCTGCGCGGGGTGCTAGGCCTGAAGGCTTCCGTACTCGACCGCTCGCTGCACACACTCGCGAGCAGTCGTCCCGGTACCCTGCACGTGCCGCTCGAACTGGACCCGCGCCTGCCGGAACTGATGGCCGAAGACGGCTACCATCCTTCCGCCGCGGGCTGCCGCATCTGGGCCGGCCAACTGCTCAAGGCCAGCCGCGAGCGCATGCAGGAATACGCGCTGGCGCCCTCCGGACGCGCGTGCTAGCGTGCAAGTTCCGAACGAGAATAGAGTCATGGATTTCCTGCTCAGCGTCGAATTCTGGGAAACCGCCAGCTACGTCGTCACCGTGGTCGGCTTGCCGTTCGCGATCTTTCTGTTCTTCTACGAGCAGAGGAAAGAGCGGGACAACGAGGACGAGGAAGCCTATCAGGTGCTGCAGAACGCCTATAACGAGTTCCTCGGGATCGTGCTCGCCAATCCAGACCTGCAGCTGCGCAGCACGATCACACCGCCGGATCTGAACGAAGAACAGCGTGAACGCGTGCGCATCATCTTCGAGATGCTGGTCTCGCTGTTCGAGCGCGCCTACATCGTTTCCTACGCGCCGGACCTGAAGGGCACCGCCCTGCGGCGCTGGAATTCATGGGATGACTACATGCGCGAGTGGTGCCGGCGCGATGATTTCAACTTCATGCTGCCGCAGCTCCTGCGCGGGGAAGACCCGGACTTCTCGGCCTACATCCGGCGCGTCGCGGAGGAAGAACGGGCGCAACGCCTGGGTTCGCAGAGCTGAATCGTGCGTCCGGGCCGCCCGCGCCGGCGCATGTCGTGCCTGCCGGGGCCATTCGCCTCCCGCATCGGCGATAATGACGGGCTTACAGAGAGCCCGACATGCAGAAATCCTTCCCGCCCCTCAAGAACGACACCTTCCTGCGCGCCCTGCTGCGCCAGCCCACCGAGTACACGCCCTTATGGCTGATGCGCCAAGCCGGACGCTACTTGCCGGAATACCGCGATACCCGCAAGCGCGCCGGCTCCTTCATGGGCCTGGCCACGAACCCCGACTACGCCACCGAAGTGACCTTGCAACCGCTGGAGCGCTTTCCTCTGGACGCGGCAATTCTGTTCTCCGACATCCTGACCGTGCCGGATGCCATGGGACTGGGCTTGTCGTTTGCCGAAGGCGAGGGGCCGAAGTTCGAACGCCCGCTGCGCGACGAAAAGGCGGTCATGGCGCTGAAGACGCCCGAGGCGGGCAGCCTGCAGTACGTGTTCGACGCGGTCACGCAGATCCGCACCGAACTCGACGGCCGGGTGCCCCTGATCGGCTTTTCCGGCAGCCCGTGGACGCTGGCCTGCTACATGGTTGAAGGCGGCAGCTCCGGCGATTTCCGCCAGGTCAAGAGCATGCTCTATGACCGGCCCGACCTGATGCACCACATCCTCAAGACCAACGCACGCGCGGTCACCGACTACCTGAACGCCCAGATCGAGGCAGGCGCCCAGGCCGTGATGATCTTTGATACCTGGGGCGGCGCGCTGGCCGATGGCGTCTATCAGACGTTCTCGCTGGCCTACATGCGCGACATCGTCGCCGGCCTCAAGCGCGAGCATGAGGGCGCGCGCATTCCCGTCATCGTGTTTACCAAGGGCGGCGGCCTGTGGCTGGAAGAGATCGCCGACATCGGTGCCGATGCCCTCGGTCTGGACTGGACGGTCAACCTCGGCCAGGCGCGGGCACGTGTCGGCCACAAGGTTGCCCTGCAGGGCAACCTCGATCCGAATGTTCTGTTTGCTTCCCCGGAGCGCATCCGCGAGGAAGTTAGCAAACTGCTTGCCGCCTTTGGTGCGCCCGGCCATGGCCATGTCTTTAACCTGGGGCACGGCATCTCGCAATTCACGCCGCCGGATTCGGTCTCCGTGCTGGTCGATGCGGTGCATGAGGCAAGCCGTACCCTGCGCTCTTGAATTGGTGGCTGCGCGGTGCCTGTAGTGCTGTACGGGAAGTGTTCCATTTCCGGACATTATTCACAGGCGCCGTCTTGTGCATGGCAATAAATGTGTGCACCTTCCGCTCCGGATTTTTTCGCCATGGATACGCTCAAGTACTTGATTTGACAAATATATTTGAGTGATTTCCGTTGGCGCGGAAGAAGTCCGGAAGTGCCTTGTGCAAACAGGCCCCGAATTGCACCGGCTCTGTCCACAAAGTTATCCACAGCGGATGTGGATGCAAGGAAAAGGCTTTGCAAATCCGATGTTTATATCCGTTTGCGATGAAAAACCTTAAGTTCGTTTGAGGCCGTGCTGCAAGAAACTCAAGACGCGGCCCTCGAGCTGCGGCAAGGATCAACCCTGGGAGCACTTGTTCACAACGGAATGCTTGCCCGTCTGCCATGTGCGTGAGAAACAATTTCTTTCAAAGAAGACTGTGCCCTGACAAAGTGAAGTCATAAGTCATTGATTTTAAAAGAGGCCAATTTTTGCTTCTCGAACGGGCAATGTGTAGAAACCCGCATGAAATCGACCGTTTCCGGTGGGTACTGGCAGCTTCTCCACAAAGTTATCCACAGTTTGTGTGGATAGAGGAAAAAAGCCTTTTCGAATCGGGCGCTTAGCGCGTTTCTTCAAGCTCCACATTAAGTCGTGAAACAACGCATCCTGAAGGTCGCGCTGGACGCACCGCTAGACACCTTGTTCGATTACCGCTGGGGCGGTGAGGATGGGGCCGGCCTGCCGCAGCCGGGTCAACTGGTCGTGGTCCCGTTCGGGCGGCGCGAAAGCGTCGGCCTGATCGTCGAGGTGGCCGAGACCAGCAGCGTTGACGACGCACGCCTGAAGGACGCTGTTGCATTGCGGGAGCAACTGCCTCCTCTGCCGATGGCCTGGATGCAACTGTGCGCCTTTGCCGCCGACTACTACCAGCGACCGCTGGGTGAAGTGGCGATGCCCGCACTGCCGAAGAGCCTGCGCGCCCTGCGCACGCTGGCTCTCGACAAGGCGCTCAAAAAGCTCGCCACCCCGGATGCGGTCGATCCTGTGGCGCAGGATGCACCGCAGCTGAATCCGGACCAGCACGCGGCCGCGACAGCCATCGCCGAGGCACAGGGCTATGCACCCCACCTGCTCTACGGGGTCACCGGCAGCGGCAAGACCGAGGTCTACCTGCAGGCGGCGGCACGCATACTGGCACGGGCAGCCGCGACCGGGGAAGCGGCCCAGGTGCTGATCCTGGTGCCCGAGATCAATCTCACGCCCCAGCTTGAACACAATATTCGCCAGCGTTTCCCCGGACTGCCTGTCGTTACCTTGCATAGCGGTCTGGCCGAAGGCGAGCGCTTGCGGCACTGGCTGGCCGCGCACCTGGGGCAGGCCCGCATCATCCTCGGCACCCGGCTGGCGATCCTGGCATCGCTGCCGCACCTGCGCCTGATCGTGGTCGACGAAGAGCACGATCCGTCCTACAAGCAGCAGGAAGGCCTGCGCTATTCCGCGCGTGACCTTGCCGTCTGGCGCGCCCGCCAGCTGGGCATTCCCATCGTGCTCGGTTCGGCCACACCCTCGCTGGAAACCTGGCATCACGCCGAAGCCGGCCGCTACCGCCGCCTCGAACTGCGCTCGCGAGCCTCGCACGCCGCGGTGCTTCCCGCCGTGCGCCTGATCGACACCGAGCGCGACAAACCGGGGGAGGGCCTGACCTCGACCCTGATGAGCGCACTCAAACTGCGCCTGGAGCGCGGCGAGCAGTCGCTGCTCTACCTGAACCGGCGCGGCTACGCGCCGGTGTTGTCCTGTGACGCCTGCGGCTGGATCAGCAACTGTCCGCGTTGCACGGCCTTCATGGTGCTGCACAAACCCGAGCACCGGTTGCGCTGCCACCATTGCAGCCTGGAGCAGCGCATCCCGCGATCCTGCCCGACCTGCGGAAACGTCGATCTGGCGCCGCTCGGGCGCGGTACCCAGCGCATCGAGGAAAGCCTGCAGCTGCTGTTCCCGCAGGCGCGCCTGTTGCGCATCGATGCCGACTCGACCCGGCGCAAGGGCAGCGCGCAGGCCGCCTTCGATGCCGTACATCGTGGCGATGTCGACATCCTCATCGGCACGCAGATGGTGGCCAAGGGGCACGACTTCCGCAATCTCACCCTGGTCGGCGTGCTCAACCCCGACACCGCGCTGTTCTCGCACGACTACCGCGCCGCCGAGCGCCTGTTCGCGCAACTGATGCAGGTGGCCGGACGCGCCGGCCGGGCCGGGCAAAAGGCCGGCGGCAGCGCCAGCGAGGTCCTGATCCAGACGCGCTATCCGCAGCATCCGTTGTACGGCGCGCTGATGGCCCACGATTACGAGCGCTTCGCGCGCAGCCTGATCGACGAGCGGCGAGAAGCGGGCTTGCCGCCCTTCGTATATCAGGCGCTGCTGCGTGCCGAGGCGCGCGAGTTGCAGGTCGCGCTCGACTTTCTCGCCGAGGCGGCCGCCGTGTATGTTCAGCGCGGCATCGTGGTCAACGATCCGATCCCGATGACGATGACGCGCGTGGCCAATGTCGAACGCGCGCAGTTGCTGGTGGAGTCGGCTTCTCGCCCGGCATTGCAGGCCTACCTGAAGGCGTGGATGCGCGCGCTGCGCGCAATGAAGACGCGGGCGAAATGGTCGCTGGAAGTCGATCCGGTCGACATCTGACGCTTATCCCGCACGCAGGCGCCGCACCAGTCGCTTTGCGCCGCTCAGTGCGCGGACCAGCGCACGGCCGAGTATGTCGTCCTCGCGCGCAGCCATGCACTGCCGGCGTTCCCCAGGATCAGGCGCGTCTCGCGCAGCGCCGTACCAGTTGCAGCATGCGCAATTCCTCGCCGGCATCCCCCCGACACCTTGCCCTTGGCCGCCATGCGGAGGCGATTGAGCGTCATGATCGCGTGCAGCAGTTGGGTGCGGACGGCCGCACCTTCAATGACGCCGTAGCGAAAATCGGGGAAGGCTTGCTCGAAGCGGTTCAGGTAGCGCTTGATGTTCTTGCGCGTGGCCTTGCCCAGCCCATTGAGCCAGAGGTCGCAGCTCGCGGGCAATGCCAGTACGCAATCGTCGCTGCAATGCAGGCGCCGGTGCGGAAGTGCAAGGCGAGCAAACTGCGGATAGACAGCGTTGAAGACGTGCGCAAGGATGGCTTCGGCAGATGGCGGGATGCCCGGCTCGATGCGTGCGCGTCGATCGGCATGAAAAGCAAATGGCAAGCGCTGGCGATGAGAGAGCTGAGCATGCGTCGAGCGCCTGGCGAGTCGAACGGGTGCAGCGAATAAGACGCCGGCGCGGTACGGAGTTCGCGCTGCGCGCACGCAATTTGTCCAGCCGCAACGCAATGAAGGGGCAGCGCAGGTGCTGGCGCAAATCGGCCGTCAGCTGCTCTTGAGGCAACACGAGCTCGCCTGCACGACGAGAAACTAAGGCGCATGCCGCCCGTCGAACGAAAGATCTCACCTCTTTCGTTCATGCATGAACCTGCAGCCGAAATCGTCCCGTCCCGACGTCGAGCCGTTGCGTCTGTTGCAGCCGGGACGCAACTGCTGGCGCATCGAGCACGCGCAACGCTTCGCGATGCTGATCGATGCCGCCGATTACTTCCGTGCCGTGCGCACGGCCATCCGCAATGCCCGTCACAGCGTGTTCATTCTGGGTTGGGACATCGACAGCCGTGTGCGTCTGGTTCCGGAGGGAGCCGACGACGGCTATCCGGAAGCGCTGGGCGAGTTCCTGCACGCAGTGGTGTCGTCGCGGCCCGGCCTGCAGGTGTGCGTGTTGAACTGGGATTACGCAATGCTCTACGCGCTGGAGCGCGAATGGCTGACCGCATACAAGTTCGCCTGGCTGACGCACCCGCGCATTGCCTTTCGCATGGATGCAGAACATCCGGCCGGTGCTTCGCATCACCAGAAGATCGTGGTGGTGGATGACGCGCTCGCCTTCGTCGGCGGACTCGACCTGACCCGTTGTCGCTGGGACGAACCGGCGCATGAATGCCAGTCCGCCTTGCGCGTCGACAGCGACGGCAAGCCGTATGCGCCGTTTCACGACGTGCAGGCGATGGTCGATGGCGACGTTGCCCGCGCGCTGGGTGAACTGGTGCGCAGGCGATGGCAGCGCGCGGTCAGGGATGCGGAGGTGCCGCCGATGGCCCCGCGTGCGAAAAGGGAAGACCTCTGGCCCACGCAGGTGGCGCCGGATCTGCGCGATGTGGATGTCGCCATCGCCCGCACCGAACCGGAGTACGCCGGACATTCCGGCGTGCGGGAAGTGCGCCAGCTGCATCTGGATGCCATTGCTGCTGCGCGCCACTGGATGTTTTTCGAGAACCAGTACTTTACCTCCGGGCTGATCTCGGGTGCGTTGGCCCAGCGCCTGGCCGAACCCGAGGGGCCGGAAATTGCCGTGGTGTCGCCGCGCAAGCAGAGCGGATGGCTGGAGGAAGCCACGATGGGTCTGCTGCGTGCGCGCGCACACCGTCAGCTCAAGCGGGCCGACACGCATGCCCGGTACCGCATGTATTGTCCCCAGCTCCCCGGCCTCGCGGACCAGTGTCTGAATGTGCACAGCAAGGTCTTCATGATTGACGACAGCTTGCTGTCGATCGGCTCGGCCAATTTGTCGAACCGTTCGATGGCACTCGACACGGAATGCAATCTCGCCATCGAGGCGCACGGCGACGCACGGAT
>JAEZHR010000358.1 GCA_023416415.1 Pseudomonadota bacterium | reverse complement strand
TGACGAAACAGGCGCGCCTGGAGATCGGCCCGCCCTCCGAACGGGTCGACCAGCACGCCATCTTCACCCTGCGCAATGGCATTGATGGAGAGATCGCGTCGTGCCAGATCCTGTTCGAGCGTGACATCGGGCGCGGCATGGAACACAAAGCCCTTGTAGCCGGGTGCGGTCTTGCGTTCGGTACGCGCCAGCGCGTATTCCTCGTGCGTGTCCGGATGCAGGAAAACGGGGAAGTCCTTGCCCACGGGGCGAAAGCCACGCGCAATCATGTCGTCCGCAGTGGCGCCGACGACCACGTGATCGCGATCCTTGACCGGCAGGCCGAGCAATGCGTCACGCACTGCTCCGCCGACAACATAGATTTTCATGCAGAAGGGAAAAGCGGATGTCTCAGTCCGGGTAGACATCATACTTGTCGAGGCGATCCGTTTCCGCTTGCGCCTCGCTGATCCAGCGCGCCACGGCCGGATGGGCGATGACACGATCCATGTAGGCCTTCAATTGCGGCGCCAGCCACACGCCATAGGTGCGAAAACGCATGACGACCGGCGCGTAGAAGGCGTCGGCGATGGAGAAATCGCCGAACAGGAAACCCTGCGTCCCCGCCCGGTCGAGACATTCTTCCCAGATTTCGCAGATGCGTGCAATGTCGCCCTGGGCCTCGGGAGTGCGCCCCTTGCCGGGAAAGCTGGCGCAGATGTTCATCCACATCGCCGAACGCAAGCCCGTAAATCCGGCATGCATTTCCGCGCAGATCGAACGCGCATGCGCGCGCGCGACCACGTCGCTCGGCCACAGGTTCTTGTCCGGAAACTGCTCGGCCAGAAATTCGCAGATCGCCAGTGAATCCCAGACGGTCGTTTGTCCTGCAATCAGTACCGGCACCTTGCCGGCAGCCGAATGTGCGGCGATGCGCTGCGATGTGTCGGGACGGCCGAGTCCAATGCGCACCTCCTCGAAGGGAATGCCGAATGCGGTCAAGGCCAGCCACGGCCGCATCGACCAGGACGAATAGTTCTTGTTGCCGATGACCAGCTTCAGGCCGCCCTTCTGCGCATCCTTGAGCGTGCGCGCGAGCGTCGTGTCGAGTTCGGTGTCTTGCATGATCGCAGGTGACAAGTGAATGAACGCCGTCGCAAGGACGGCGTCACGAGCATATAGCTTTTGTGCAGCTTTGCAAACTCAGCGCCGCGGCGCGTCCGCACGCAGCGGGCGGAGGTAGTCCGGCGCAACCGCTTCGAGCGCCGTCGGGCGAAAGCCGAACTGATCGAGCATGGAGGCGGAAGTCACCGCATCCACGCGCAGCGAGTCCAGATTGTCCCGACTCATCAGGGTCTCGCCAGGCATCCATTCCAGCAGCAGCGCCTGCAGGCGCGCGAGGCCTTGCGGCAGGCCGATGATCGGCCGCGCATGGCCTGAGTAGCGCCCGGCCATGCGCACCAGTTCGCGCAAGGTATAGATCTGCGGGCCGCCCAGCTCGAAAGTCCAGCCGGCACTGCGCGGCTCGTTCAGGGCCATCACGAACACGCGCGCCACATCTTCCACGAAGACCGGCTGGAAGCGCGCGTCGGCGCCGCCAATGGCCATCACCGGCAGCCATTTTTGCAGCCATGCGAACAGATTGAGGAGATTGTCGCCCGGCCCGAAAACGACCGAAGGACGAAAGACGGTGACGCCGACGGCAGGCTCCGAGCGCGCCGCCGCTTCACCGGCCGCCTTCGAGCGCAGATACATCGACGGCGCATCGGGCGACGCGCCAAGCGCACTCATGTGCAGCAGGTGATGCACGCCGTTGCGCGCGCACGCGGCGGCGACGCGGCGCGGCAGCTCGACGTGGACGCGCTCGTACTGGGCCGCGCTGCCGTGCAGGATACCGACCAAGTTGATGACGGCATCCATGTCGCGCACAAGGCGATCGAGCGTGGCGTCGTCATGGATGTCGGCCTTGACCACGACATCCACCGACGGCAGCGGCAGCAGATGATTCGCATGCTGCTCGCGCCGCGTGGGCACTATTGCGCGCCAGCCGCTGGCGACCATGCGCGCGCAGATACTGCTTCCGATGAAACCCGAACCGCCAAGCACCAGAACGAAACGATCAGCATCATTGGGCGCCATCTCTACCTCCATCTGGCCGCACGCCATCCCGCGGAGCTGCTTCAGGGCAGGTCGGTCGACACGTCGTCGTTCGGTGCCACTGTGCCCAGGCGTGCCTTGAGCGACTGCGGTTTGCCCTCGAACAGGGCCGCGTAGTAGGTCGCATTGGACAACACCTTCTTCACGTAATCGCGGGTTTCGGTAAACGGAATCGACTCCGCGAAGATCGCACCCTCAACCGGACGCGCCAGCGTCGCGCGCCAGGCACGCGGACGCCGCGGACCGGCATTGTAGGCAGCCGTAGCCAGCGCCTGCGAACCGCCCAGGTCCTGCAGCACCATGTTCAGGTAGTGAGTGCCGAGCGTGATGTTGGTTTCCAGCTGATCGACCTGGTCCAGCCTGAAATCGCCCAGTCCGATCTTGCGCGCCACCCATCTCGCCGTACCCGGCATCAGCTGCATCAACCCCGACGCGCCGACATGCGAGCGCGCATTTTGGACGAAGCGCGATTCCTGGCGGATCAGCCCGTAAACCCACGCCATGTCCAGGCCAAGCTTGTCGGTGCTGGCTGCCATCACCTCACGGAACGGCGTCGGGAAACGCTGATCGAAGTCGAACTCGCTGCGCGTGCGGTCCGAGGTGCTGACCATGCGATCTAGCACGTCGTTCTGGCGCGCAAATTCAGCGGCGGCGATCAGCTGCCGTTCGTTCATGCCGCGCAATTCCCAGTTCCACTCGCGCACGCCCTCGAAACGCAAATTCATCTTGAAGAACTTGAAGGCGCGGCGGAATCCCTCGCTGTTCACCATCGGCGCCAGCTCCTCGTCGGACAGCGGCGCCGCACGCGGCGGCACAATGATCGGAAGCCCCAGCTCTTCCAGTGCGAGTTTGCCGTAGAAGCCGTTTTGCTCGGCAATCGATTCGTACAGGCGCTGCCCGGCTTCCTTCTCGCCGGCGGCTGCGTGTGCGCGGCCCATCCAGTAGATCCAGGTCGAATCGCGGCGCAGCGTCGCCGGCATTGCCTCGATGGCCGCGCGCACCGTCTTCCAGTCGCCGTCACGCAGTGCGATGCGCGCCTTCCACTGGTGCCCGGCATGCGAGAGCGGCGCACCGGCGCTGCGCGCCCAATACTGTCCGGCTTCGGGCAGCAGCTTGTACGATGCCTGCAGGGCAATCTGCGCCCATCCGATCGCTCGCTCCTGCTTGCCAAGACGTTTGCCGTACTTGTTCAGTGCCTCGACGGCACGCCCGGGATCGCTGCGCGCGGCACGACCGAGCGCGAGCAGGAACAACTCACGCGTCACGTGCGACTTGGCGGGCGCGCGCTCGATCACGCTCAACGGCTTTTCGTAGGCGCGCAGCAGCGTTGCCTCTGCCACGCCCAATGCGGGCGCCATGCGCTGCAGCACATCGCGCTGCCCATCCTCTGCCGCAAGGCGCGCCTGGGCCCATGCGTCGTCCGCGTCGAACTGCCCGTTCTCGACCAGCATTTCGATCAAGGCCGGACACGCTTCACCGTAGTATCTCGACGTCACCAGCAGCGCACGCGCATCCCCGGCCACCTTTTCGCCCTTGCTTGCGCGCGAGGCCAGTGCATAGCACCGTACCTGGGTGTCATCGTCGAGCACGAACTGCAGGTACTGTTCGTCGAACACTTGCCAGTCGCGCTTGCGCCCCAGTTCCAGCAGCCAGTCGTTGCGCAGACGGTCGGCAATCGCAGTGCCTTGATAGCGCGCCAGGTAGGCCCGGATCTCCTCCTGCGGCGCAAGGTCGATGCGCGTTCGCAATTGGTAGTAATCGACGTAGGAGGGAATGGGGTAATTCGGCAGCAGGGCCGCCAGTTCCTCGGCGCGCTTTGCATCGCCGCGGCGCGCCGCTTCGCGCAGCGCAAGAAAGATGTCATCTTCGTTGGAAAAATCAGTGCGCGTTTGTGCATGCGCAGCTGGCAGAAGTGCAAGGACACTGGCCGCCAATGCCCATCCGGCAAGGCGTGTCACAAAAAACGTCAAGGCTGGATTCCCTTTCAGAAGTGGGGGCTTCGGCGTGTACCGCGTCGCTGGCCAGACCTGCGCCGTCAGCCCGAACTGCGTTTTGTAGGATAGCATGCAGTCTCGGCCGGAAAGCCCCGATTTGACGGGCTTCCCGCGCCGTATTCAAGCCTGTTCAACTGAGCTTTGACAATCTGCAAACCTGCCATGCCAGAAAGGCCAGACAAGACATCATTGCGCCGCGCGCTGCTTGCGAAACGACAATCGATTGCTCCGGAAATGCGTTCCGGACTGGACGCGCAGATTGCGCGTCATGTGCGGGACTGGTGGCTGTCGCATCGCGTTGCCAGCATCGGCGTGTACTGGCCCATGCGCGGCGAGCCCGACCTGCGCGAACTCTATGGCTTCTTCACCGCACAGGGTGTGCGGCTGGCGCTGCCACTCACTGCCGAGAAGAACAGTCCGCTCACTTTCGGAATCTGGCATCAGGATGCGCCGCTGCAGCGCGATGTCATCGGCTGCATGGTTCCGGCGTCCTGCGATGAAACGCTGCGCCCCGATGCCTTGCTGATTCCCTGCGTCGGTTTCAACGCGCGCAGGCAGCGCCTGGGTTACGGCGGCGGCTACTATGACCGCACGCTCGCCGCCACCCCGCGACCGCTCGCCATCGGCATCGCATATTCCTGCAGCGAATGCGACTTCGAAGGCAACGAGCACGACATCGCACTCGATCGCGTGATTACCGAACTGGCTTAGCGAAGTGCCCGGATGATTCCGGCGGTTGAACACTCACCGGCCAGGCGCCTTCCCTTTCCACCGCAGCCGGAGCAGGATTTCGCAGCACAGATTTGAGGCGCTTGACCCCGGGCAGCATGCAAACCGCGAAAGAGAGGGGCCGGTACGGAGTTGCGATGGCCACGCCTGAAGCGGCCTGCATTCAGCCGTCCCCATCTCGACCCTCGCTCCGCGAGGGCGACGCGAACTCCGGCGCATCCGGTGAACCTGTCCGGAAGGTCCTAATTGCGACTCCCCAGTCGATCGCAGATTTCGAGCGTGGCGTTGGCCTGGTTCAGCGTGTAGAAATGCAACCCCGGCGCGCCGCCGGCGAGAAGCCGATCGCACATGGCCGACACCACGTCCAGACCGAAGGACTTGATCGAGGCGGCATCGTCTCCGAAGCTGGCCAGCTTCAGGCGAATCCAGCGCGGAATCTCGGCGCCACACATGTCTGAGAAGCGCATCAGCTGCGAGTAGTTCGTGATCGGCATGATGCCGGGCACGATCGGCACCGTCACACCGGCCTTGGCGGCTTCGTCAACGAAACGGAAATAGGCGTCCGGATTGTAGAAGTACTGCGTGATCGCGGCATCCGCCCCGGCCTTCACCTTGCGTGCGAAGTTCTTCAGGTCTTCCTGCGGCGAATTCGCCTGCGGATGCATCTCCGGATAGGCGGCGACTTCGATGTGAAACCAGTCGCCGGTTTCGGTGCGGACGAATTCGATCAGTTCATTGGCATAACGAAACCGGCTGGACGACATGCCGGTGCCGAAGCCGCTTGGCAGGTCGCCCCGCAGCGCGACCAGGCGCCGGATGCCGGCCGCCTTGTACTGCTCGAGCAGGGCGCTCAGATTTTCTGCTGAATTGCCCATGCAGGAAATGTGCGGCGCCGCTTCCCGGCCTTCGCGCCGGATTTCGAGCACGGTATCGAGCGTGCCCTGCTGAGTGGAGCCGCCGGCACCGAAGGTGACGGAAAAGTACTGGGGCTGCAGCACCGCCAGCTTTTCGCGCACCGCGCGCAGCTTGGCGGCGCCTTCCGCCGTCTTGGGCGGAAAGAACTCCATGGAGAGATTGAGGGTGTTCATCATTTATTCATCAGCAGCGACGACAGTGCCCATGACAGCAGGCTGTACAGGATGGCGCCGCCAAGGGCAGACCAGAAGCCGTCGACATGAAAGCCGCGGACGAAGTTGGCTACCATCCAGAACAGAAGCGCGTTGATCACGAAGATGAACAGACCGAGCGTGAGCACCGTAACCGGCAGCGTCAGCAGGATCAGAATGGGCCGGATCAGGGTATTGACCAGTCCCAGGATCAGCGCCGCGATCAGCGCGACCACAAAGCTGTCGACACGAATCGACGCCATCAGGTAAGGCAGGGCAAACAACGCCGCGGCGTTGATCAGCCAGGTGAGCAACAGGTTCATGCGGCCTCCGTGAGCAGTTGCAGCCGGCGCGAGGCACCGGCTGCGTCGTCAGATATCAACGTGACATGCCGGCGATCAGTAGCGGTAGTGATCGGGCTTGTACGGACCTTCTTTCTTGACGCCGATGTAGGCGGCCTGGTCGTCGCGCAGTTCGGTCAGTTGCGCATTGAGCTTCTTGAGCTGCAGGCGCGCCACCTTCTCGTCCAGATGCTTGGGCAAGGTGTACACGCCCACCGGATAGGCCCCGGTATTGGTGTACAGCTCGATCTGGGCGATGGTCTGGTTGGCGAAGGAGGAACTCATCACGTAGGACGGGTGACCGGTTGCGCAACCGAGATTGACCAGGCGACCTTCGGCCAGCAGGATGATGCGCTTGCCCGGCTTGCCATCCACTGCAGGGAAGATGATGTGGTCAACCTGCGGCTTGATGTTCTCCCAGGTGTACTGGCGCAGCGAGGCAACGTCGATTTCATTGTCGAAGTGGCCGATGTTGCAGACGATGGCCTGATCCTTCATGCGCTTCATGTCCTCGTGCGTGATCACATGGTAATTGCCGGTGGCGGTCACGAAGATGTCGCCGTGTTCGCAGGCATAGTCCATGGTCACGACGCGATAGCCTTCCATGGCAGCCTGCAACGCGCAGATCGGATCGATCTCGGTAACCCACACTTGCGCGGACAATGCGCGCAGGGCCTGGGCGCTGCCCTTGCCCACGTCGCCGTAGCCGCACACCACAGCAATCTTGCCCGCCACCATCACATCGGGCGCACGCTTGATGCCATCGACCAGGGACTCGCGGCAACCGTACAGGTTATCGAACTTGGACTTGGTGACCGAGTCGTTGACGTTGATTGCCGGGAAAGCCAGCTTGCCATCCTTGTGCATCTGGTACAGGCGGTGCACCCCGGTAGTCGTTTCTTCCGTGACGCCCTTAATCTGCGCAAGGCGGACCGAGTACCAGGTCGGATCAAGCGCCAGCTTCTTGCGGATGGCGTTGAACAGGCAGACCGCTTCCTCGGAGTCCGGCTTGTCGAGTACGCTGATGTCCTTCTCTGCGCGCGCACCCAGATGCAGCAGCAGGGTCGCGTCGCCACCGTCATCGAGGATCATGTTCGCATGCTCGCCGTTCGGCCACTCGAAGATGCGGTGCGTGAATTCCCAGTACTCGTCCAGCGACTCGCCCTTGAAGGCGAACACCGGGGTGCCGCTTGCCGCGATGGCAGCGGCGGCATGATCCTGTGTGGAGTAGATGTTGCACGAGGCCCAGCGCACGGTGGCGCCCAGAGCTTCGAGCGTCTGGATCAGCACTGCGGTCTGGATCGTCATATGCAGGGAACCTGCAATGCGGGCGCCCTTCAGGGGCTGGGCTGCGGCATATTCTTCGCGAATTGCCATCAGGCCCGGCATTTCCGTTTCGGCAATGCCGATTTCCTTGCGACCCCAGTCGGCCAGCGAGAGGTCGGCGACGAAGAAGTCCTGGGAAGTTTTTTGTTCAGAGATCACGGCGTTCATCACGCCCTCCTTTCCGATGAATAAGAAAAAAGTAACGTGAGCGCCGTTGCGTGGGACAAGCGTGAAATGCCTGCCCCGGAAATCCAAGCCTGACCCCGGTCGAAATGACAGGGCTGCAACGCTCCTTGGAAGCGGCGATTATAGCTCAGGCACCCTGCATTCAGTGATCAATCAGCGCCGTCTCTGATGCAGGTCGACCGCCGACCGGAATCAGCTCTGGCCCGCCCTGCCCGTGCCGCTCGATCCAGCCCAGCATATCGCGCCAGATGCGCAGCATTTCCGCCTTGGGCGGCATGGTGCTCGCGTTGGGCAGCTCGATCGTGATCACCGGCACCTTCTTGTGCACACCGCCGTAGTTGCCGAGCGAACCGGGATAGACACCCAACTGACTCAGGTGAAGCCGTCCGAACTTGCGCGGCGGCGTGCGCGGTCCGTCGAAGTCGAGGATGCCGAAAGGAGCATGCACCGAAATGATCACGTCCGGTCGGAAGCGTGCCATTTCCTCGTCCAGCCAGCGCGATTCCGGCTCTGAAAGCGGAGCGTCCCCCGGGTAACGACGCGGATCCCGCCCGGTACGTTTGACCCAGTAGGTGCGCGAATCGTGTTCCCAGCCGGGCGTCGGGAAGTTGCGGTTCAGGTCAACGCCGCGTGCGTTCATGCGCTGCGCGGGCTTGGCGAACAACCCATCCGGATTGACAAGCGGCGCGATGTGCCAGTGAAGTTTCCGCGCCTGCGGCGTATCGAGCAGCTCCATCCACTGAAAAACGACCGAGATCGACGTCAGCTCGTCGCCATGGATGCCGCCGATCAGCAGCACGCGGATCGGCTCTTCCTTGTCGGAAGGCGAGGCCGCGGGCACGGAGCGCATCAGGATGGGAAAGTCGTTGTGGGATACCGCGCCGGTCAGCTTCAACTGGCTGCGCTCGCACAAGTCCATGCTTACGCTGGCCAGGCGCGCGCTGATGCGCCTGCAGGCCTCGCCGACCGTCATTGACTGGTCGGCGATTGCAGGGACGGAGAATCCGAAGGAAAGGGAAGCAAGAAAGGCAAGGATGACAGTGCGCATGAACGACAGCTTACCCTGTCCCCCTTGCCTGATGGAAGGGCGGCGAATCGAAATTACAGCCCGGCTGCAGCACGCAGGGCGGCGGCCTTGTCGGCGCGCTCCCAGGTGAATTCCGGCTCCTCCCGACCAAAGTGGCCGTAGGCGGCGGTCTTGGCGTAAATCGGGCGCTGCAGATCGAGCATCTGGATGATGCCCTTCGGGCGCAGGTCGAACAGCTCCTGCACCAGTGCCGACAATTGCTCGTCGCTGATCTTGCCGGTACCGAAGGTGGTGACCATGACGGAGGTCGGACGCGCCACGCCGATGGCATAGGACACCTGGATCTGGCAACGCTCGGCCAGCCCGGCCGCGACGATGTTCTTGGCGACGTAGCGGCCGGCATAGGCAGCCGAACGGTCAACCTTGGTCGGGTCCTTGCCGGAGAATGCGCCGCCGCCGTGCGGTGCTGCGCCGCCGTAGGTGTCGACGATGATCTTGCGACCGGTCAATCCACAATCCCCCTGCGGTCCGCCGATCACGAAACGACCGGTCGGATTGATCAGGTAGCGCGTGTTCGTCAGCCATTCCTGCGGCACGACCGGCTTGATGATTTCCTCGATCGCGGCTTCCTCGATCTGCTTGTGTTCCATATCCGGGCTGTGCTGGGTCGACAACACGATGGTGTCGATACCCACCGGCTTGCCGCCCACGTAGCGCAGCGTCACCTGCGACTTGGCGTCCGGACGCAGCCAGGGCAGACGGCCATCCTTGCGTAGTTGCGCCTGACGTTCGACGATGCGGTGCGAATAATAGATTGCGGCCGGCATCAGTTCCGGCGTCTCGTTGCAGGCATAGCCGAACATCAGGCCCTGATCGCCGGCGCCCTGATCAAGATCGAGGCCCTTACCCTCGTCAACGCCCTGGGCGATGTCGGGCGACTGCTTGTCGTAGGCCACCAGCACCGAGCAGGTATTGCAGTCAATGCCGAAAGCGGCATCGTCATAACCGATGCGCTTCAGGGTGTCGCGCGCAATCTTGATGTAGTCGACGTTGGCGGTCGTCGTGATTTCGCCGGCCAGCAGCACCAGCCCCGTGTTGCACAGCGTTTCGGCGGCCACGCGTGCCTTCGGATCCTGTTCCAGGATGGCGTCGAGGATGGAATCGGAGATCTGATCCGCCACCTTGTCGGGATGGCCTTCGGAGACGGACTCGGAGGTGAACAGATATTGGGATTGGGACATCGCAGTTCTCATTCATTTGAGTTGACCATGTCGCGGCCAATTGAACGAGCCTGCGACGCTTTAGCGAGATTTCTATTCCGCCTCGCAAGTTGTCTGATTAACTCGGCGGACGGTTGCATGCTCCGGCTTTCGGGCCGTTCCAGGCAACACAGTGTGCTATTTTACGCGTCTGCAAAATTTTGACAAACGGGCGAATGCCCTATTCTTGATGCTCGTCACCCTGTTTCGCCTGCTGTCTGCGCTGCCTCTGTCCTGGCTGCACGCATTCGGCGCAGTGCTCGGCTGGAGCGTCTACCTGACCTCTCCCACTTATCGTCGCCGGATGAAGGAAAACATGGCCCGTGCCGGCTACGCGGGATTATTGCGGCGCGCCATCGGAGAAACCGGCAAGAACGTGGCCGAACTGCCTTTTGTCTGGTTCGCCTCCGAACGACGCCTGCTCGATGCAGCCATCCTCGAAGACTGGCCGCTGATCGAACGCACGCTGGCCGAAGGTCGCGGCCTGATCTTCCTCACGCCGCACCTCGGCTGCTTCGAAGTCACCGCCCAGGTCGTTGCGACGCGCATGCCGATGAGCGTGCTCTACCGTCCTCCGCGGAAAGCTGCTCTGAAACCTCTGCTCGAAGGCGCGCGTGCCCGGCGCCGCCTGACCCTGGCGCCCGCCACTCTCTCCGGCGTGCGCACGCTGCTCAAGACGCTCAAGCAAGGCGGCGCCATCGGGCTGCTGCCCGACCAGGTGCCACAGCAGGGGGAAGGCGTTTGGGCCAATTTCTTCGGCAAACCCGCCTACACGATGACCCTGCCCGCCAAGCTGCAGCAGATGACCGGTGCTCCGATCATCGTCGCCTACGGTTTGCGTGTGCGCGGCGGTTTCCGCATCCGCATCAAGCGCCTGGAGCGTCCGCTGGAAGGTTCGGCAGCCGAGCAGGCGCGTGCCGTCAACGCAGCCATGGAAGAACTGATCGCTCATTGCCCGGAACAGTATTTCTGGAGCTACAACCGTTACAAGGCGCCGGCAGGCGTCGCCGCCCCGGAGGCTGCATGAGATTGCTGCTGTTTATCATGTGGCTGCTGCACTGGCTGCCCCTGTCCATACTCGGGCGCATCGGCGAAGGCATCGGTGCCGTGCTGTTCTTGCTGCTCAAGAAGCGCCGCCGTATCACTCTGACCAACTTGCGCCTGTGCATGCCGGAACGCTCCGAGGAGGAGCGGCACCGCATTGCGCGCCAGCATTTCCAGTCGTACGCGCGCAGCGTGGTCGAGCGCGGTGTTCTATGGTGGGGCAGCGAAGCGCGCCTGCGGCGCCTGATAGTGGTCGACCAGCCGTTGCCGCACGACGTGCTGAAATCCGGCCCGACCATTCTGCTGTGCCCGCACTTCGTCTGTCTGGACGTGGCCGGCGTGGCTGTGGCGCTGGAGACCAATGCCTGCTCGATCTACTCACGCCAGCAGAATTCGGTGTTTGACGAAGCCCTGCGACGCGGCCGCCTGCGCTTTCGCCCGGCCAAGCTGATCGCGCGCCAGGAAGGCGTCAAGCCCATCATCCGTGCGATGCGCGAAGGTCTGCCATTCTTCATGCTGCCGGACATGGATTTCGGAAAAAAAGATTCGGAGTTCGTGCCCTTCTTCGGCGTGCCGGCCGCAACCCTGACGGCCCCGGCACGTATCGCCGCAGCAACGGGCGCGAAAGTGGTGCCTGTCGTGGCCAGCTTCCTGCCCGGCTATCGTGGCTGGAAGGTCAGCTTCTACCCGGCCTGGGAAGATTACCCGGGCCCGGACATCGCTGCCGCGACGCGCCGCATGAACGCCTTCATCGAAGACCGCGTGCGTGAACACCCGGCCGAATACTTCTGGACGCACAAACGCTTCAAGACGCGTCCGGCGGGCGAGCCAAGCGTCTATGAAACACCATCGGCACCTCTATAATCGGGCTCCATGAAACTCAAGTTCACCAAGATGCACGGAGCCGGCAACGACTTCGTCGTCATCGATGCCATCAATCAGAAGATCGATTTCGGCCCGGAACAGTGGAAGGCGCTGGCGGACCGTCGCTTCGGCGTGGGCGCTGACCAGATGCTGGTGGTGGAAGCAGCAGCATCCCCTGACGTCGACTTTCGCTATCGCATCTTCAATGCGGACGGCGGCGAAGTCGAGCAGTGCGGCAACGGTGCACGCGCCTTCGTCAGGTTCGTCACCGACAAGGGCCTCACCAGCAAGCGTACCATTCGCGTCCAGACCCTGGCAGGCGTGATCGCGCCGACTCTTGGAGAAGACGGACGCGTGACGGTGGACATGGGCGCGCCCATTCTCGAACCTGAGCGCGTTCCCTTTGACGCCAGCGATCTCGAAGGGCGCGGCGAAGGAAACGACATCGTGTGGCCGCTGGAGATCAATGGCCGGACCTGCTGGTTCTCGACCGTCTCGATGGGCAATCCGCACGCGGTCCAGGTCGTGCCCGACGTCGATTCAGCCCCGGTCGCGCAGGATGGCCCCGCAATCGAACACCATCCCCGCTTCCCGCGGCGCGTCAATGCCGGCTTCATGCAAGTGCTCGACCGCCATCACATCCGTCTGCGTGTCTTCGAGCGCGGCGCCGGCGAAACGCTCGCTTGCGGCACAGGCGCCTGCGCTGCCGCCGTGGCCGGCATCCGGCGCGGCCTGCTGGATTCCCCGGTCAGCGTATCCACGCTCGGTGGCGAACTGTCCATTGCCTGGGAGGGCGAAGATCGTCCGGTAATGATGACCGGACCGGCCGTCAGCGTTTTCGAGGGCGAGATCGAGATTTGAGCGGGTGCTGCCGGACGCGCGCCACCGCTCCATCCACTTCCGGCGCTCTCTACGCGATGTGCTTCGCTTCGTAGAGAGCGGCACCACTGCGCAATATCGAAGATCAAGCCTGTCCCGTCCTGAGGCGCCAGCCGATCCGTTCGCACTCGCTCCAGCGCACCGGGGTAACGAAACTGGGTTCGCAGCGGCCATCCGGCATGCAGTTCCGTTTGCCGAACAGCCACAGATCTTCAGCTTGATACGTGCAACAGGTTTGAAGATCCGGGCGTACCGGCAGCGGCAAGAACGTGTCGCCGATGTCTCGGCGCGCCTTGCCCATCTTGCCTGGAAGCGGCCTCTTGAGCACGTGAACCTGCCTGCCTTGACATTCAACGCGTGCATGCCAGCGCGCCCCGAAAGGCCATTTTCCTCTCCGCAATTGCTCAGCAAGACCTCAACGGAGCACCACCAAATTCCTTTTGAGACATGCTCGCGCTGCAATGGCGCACCGCCTGAAGGCAGGATTGCTGCACGTTCCTGCGAATCTGGTTGCGCTACAACGCGCCATGCGAAGCCAGCCTCCCGCTGATGCACATGCACATATATCA
>JAEZHR010000348.1 GCA_023416415.1 Pseudomonadota bacterium | reverse complement strand
ACGCTGCCACGGGCCAGGCCGTCGCCGCGTTGGTTGCCAAGTGCTTCCGCCAGGAAATCGACCGCAACGATGCGGCGGCGCTGCCGCTCCTGTCCTCGTTTTCGTCCGAAGCGCTCACCGCCGCGCGCGATGCCGAACCGTCACTGCCACGGGCTCTGCTGGTGAAGTCGATGCCGGCCGACTGGCTGGCGCGCCTGCGCATGCTGGGCGCGGTCGCCCTGCATGTCGATCATTCGCGCCTGAACGAGCGCCGGGCGAAAGCGGTCAAGGAGCATGGCTACGGCCTGTTTTGCTATACCGTCAATTCGCCGGAGCGGGCGCGGGAGTTGCTGGACTGGGGCGTCGATGCCTTCTGCACCGACCGCCTCGATCTCATTCCGGCCGACCTGGTGCCTCACTGATCGGCAAGCGGCCCTGCATATATAATCAACCGTTTGCTTCGCCACCTCCGCTTCCCAGGTCGCCACCAATATGAAATCGTCCGAAATCCGCGAAAAGTTTCTGAAATTCTTCGAATCGAAGGGCCACACCATCGTCGCTTCCAGCCCGGTCGTGCCGGGCGATGATCCGACGCTGCTGTTTACCAATGCCGGCATGAACCAGTTCAAGGACGTGTTCCTCGGATTCGACAAGCGGCCCTACACGCGCGCCACGACTTCGCAGAAATGCATTCGCGCCGGCGGCAAGCATAACGACCTGGAAAACGTCGGCTATACAGCGCGCCACCATACCTTCTTCGAAATGCTGGGCAACTTCAGCTTCGGCGATTACTTCAAGCACGATGCGATCCAGTACGCCTGGGAGCTCCTGACCGAAGTTTTCAAGCTGCCCAAGGAAAAGTTGTGGGTGACGGTGTATGAGGAAGACGACGAAGCCTACGAGATCTGGAACAAGGTGGTGGGCGTGCCGGCCGAGCGGATCATCCGCATCGGCGACAACAAGGGCGCGCGCTATGCATCGGACAACTTCTGGATGATGGGCGACACCGGCCCCTGCGGCCCCTGCACCGAGATCTTCTACGACCACGGCCCCGAGATTCCCGGCGGCCCGCCCGGATCGCCCGATGAAGACGGCGATCGCTACATCGAGATCTGGAACAACGTGTTCATGCAGTTCAACCGCGACGAAGCGGGCGTGATGCACAAGTTGCCGAAGCCTTCCGTCGATACCGGCATGGGCCTGGAACGCATCACGGCCGTGCTGCAGGGCGTGCATTCGAATTACGAGATCGACACCTTCGTCAACCTGCTGGCGGCAGCGAAGAAGGCGGTCGACGAAGCCGGTGCCGGCGACTGCGACAAGGACAGCCCGTCGCTGAAGGTGATTGCCGACCATATCCGCGCCTGCACGTTCATCGTGGTCGACGGCGTGATCCCGTCCAACGCCGGTCGCGGCTACGTGCTGCGCCGCATTGCCCGGCGCGCGATCCGTCACGGCTACAAACTCGGCGCTCGCAAGCCCTTCTTCCACGGTCTGGTGCCGGCGCTGGTGGCGGAGATGGGCGACGCCTACCCGGAACTGCGCCAGCAACAGCAGCGCGCGATCGAAGTGCTCAAGCAGGAAGAGGAAGCATTCTTCCGCACCATCGCCAACGGCATGGAAATTCTCGAGCGTGCACTCGGCACTGGCGCCAAGCAGGTCGACGGCGAAACCGCCTTCAAGCTGCACGACACATACGGTTTTCCGGTTGACCTGACGGCCGACGTGTGCCGCGAGCGCGACGTGACCGTGGACGAGGCCGGCTTCAATGTCCTGCTCGAACAGCAGCGCCAGCGCGCGCGCGAAGCCGGCAAGTTCAAGATGGCACACGGCCTGGAATACAGCGGCAACCCGACCACCTTCCACGGCTATGAAAAGCTGATCCATGAGGCCGCGCAGGTCACTGCGATCTACGTGGACGGCACTGCAGTGGATCAGGCCAGTTCCGGCGACGATGCCGTGATCGTGCTCGACCATACGCCGTTCTATGCAGAATCCGGCGGGCAGGTCGGCGATACCGGCGAATTGCGCAATGCGGCGATGCGCTTTGTCGTCGACGACACGCTGAAGGTCCAGGCCGATGTCTACGGCCACCACGGCAGCATTGCCGAAGGCACGATCAAGGTCGGCGACACCGTCATCGCCCGGGTCGATGCGGACAAGCGCGCGAAAACCATGCGCAATCACAGCGCGACCCACCTGATGCACAAGGCCCTGCGCGAAGTGCTCGGCCCGCACGTCCAGCAGAAGGGTTCCCTGGTCGATTCCGAGCGTACCCGCTTCGACTTCGCTCATACCGGTCCGATGACGGCCGAACAGATCCGCAAGGTGGAAGCCCTGGTCAACGTCGAGATCCTCGACAACCATGCGACCGAAGCGCGCGTGATGCCGATCGAGGATGCGCAGAAGTCGGGCGCGATGATGCTGTTCGGCGAGAAGTACGGCGACGTCGTGCGCGTGCTCGAGATCGGCAGCTCGAAGGAACTGTGCGGAGGCACCCACGTGCAGCGCACCGGCGACATCGGGCTGTTCAAGATCGTGGCCGAGAGCGGTGTGGCGGCAGGTGTGCGCCGTGTCGAGGCGATCACCGGCGATAACGCGCTGGCCTACCTGCAATCGCTGGAATCCACGGTCAATCAGGTGGCAGGAAACCTGAAGGTGACCCCGGGCGAACTTTCCGCTCGCGTTGCCGGCGTGCTCGATCAGGTTCGCGGTCTGGAGAAGGAACTGGCTGCCCTCAAGGGCAAGCTGGCGTCCGCGCAGGGCGACGAACTGGTGAACCAGGTTGTCGACGTCAACGGCATCAAGGTACTGGCCGCCACGCTCAACGGCGCCGACGTGCCGGCACTGCGCGAGACCGTAGACAAGCTGCGCGACAAGCTCAAGACTGCAGCCATCGTGCTGGCCGCCGTCAACGGCGACAAGGTCAGCTTGATTGCCGGCGTCACGCCCGATACCACCGCCAAGGTCAAGGCCGGCGAACTGGTCAACTACGTCGCCCAGCAGATCGGCGGCAAGGGCGGCGGCCGGCCCGACATGGCGCAGGCAGGCGGCACCAATCCGGCCGCGCTGCCGCAGGCGCTGGAAGGCGTTGCCGCCTGGGTGCGCGAGCGCGCATGACCCCAGCTTTCTGCCCGGTCTGCGCCGCCTCGCTCGTGGAGCGGGCGGATTCAGACGAGGGCGGGAAGATTCGTCTGGCGTGTCCGGACGGGCACTGGACCCATTGGGACAATCCCTTGCCCGTCGTGGCCGCGCTGGTCGAGCTCGATGGCCAGATTCTCCTGGCGCGCAATGCCGCCTGGCCCGAGAAAACCTTCGCTCTGATCACTGGTTTCCTGGAGCGCGGCGAGACGCCCGAACAAGGCATCGCCCGCGAGCTGAAGGAAGAAACCGGACTGGAAGCGGTCGAGACGACCCTGATCGGCGTCTATGAATTCATTCGCAAGAACGAAGTCATCATTGCCTACCACGTGAAGGCGGCGGGGCAGGTGAGGCTGTCGCCGGAGCTGGTCGAATATCGCCTTCTGCCCCCTGAAAAACTGCGTCCGTGGCGCATGGGTACGGGCTACGCCGTGGCCGACTGGCTTCACGCACGTGGACTTCCGGTTAAATTTCTTGAGTCAGTTGGTTACTGATTTCCGTGCTGCGTTGCATCAAGTTGTAACCGTTTGGAGTAGAATCGGCTGCTTCCTTGTCAACTACATTTCGCGGCTTTGCCCGCGATTTCCTCATGGAATATCAGAAAGATCTGGACGCGCGCGGTCTGAACTGTCCATTGCCGATCCTCAAGGCAAAAAAGGCCCTCGCCGAGATGGTTAGCGGCGAGATTCTGCGTGTTCGGGCTACCGATCCGGGATCGGTACGTGATTTTCAGGCCTTCTGTCGTCAGACCGGCAATGAGCTGGTCGGGCACAGCGAGGATCGGAAGGAATTCACTTTCTTCATGAAGCGCAAGTAGGCGCT
Organism: Pseudomonadota bacterium; assembly: GCA_023416415.1. Classification (GTDB taxonomy): domain Bacteria; phylum Pseudomonadota; class Gammaproteobacteria; order Burkholderiales; family Burkholderiaceae_D; genus Noviherbaspirillum. The sequence goes on along the minus strand of JAEZHR010000348.1, from coordinate 6,506 downwards.
TCGACCTGCGTATACCCTTCCATTCCTGCCCGGTCCGGTTGCAGGACCGATCGCATTAGTGGCGACACTCTACCCAAGAAACGAACGATCGTGCTAAATTCCGGACTGATCAGTCTTCTGTTTTCTTTATAATTCCGGTTTGGTTTACGTTAACGTCAATTGTCACTCTACAAAGGCCCAGCTATGAAAGTCATGGTTCCAGTCAAGCGCGTCGTCGACTACAACGTCAAGGTGCGCGTGAAGTCGGACGGATCCGGCGTGGATATCGCCAACGTCAAGATGTCGATGAACCCGTTCGACGAGATCGCGGTTGAGGAAGCGGTGCGCCTGAAGGAAGGCGGCAAGGCGACCGAGATCGTGGCGGTGTCGTGCGGCGTGGCGCAGTGCCAGGAAACGCTGCGCACGGCGATGGCCATTGGCGCCGATCGCGGCATTCTGGTCGAGACCGACGCCGACCTGCAGCCGCTGGCCGTGGCCAAGCTGCTCAAGGCGCTGGCCGACAAGGAACAGCCGCAGCTGATCATTCTGGGCAAGCAGGCCATCGACGACGACTGCAACCAGACCGGCCAGATGCTGGCTGCGCTGCTGGGCTGGCCGCAGGCGACCTTCGCCTCCCGGGTCGCGCTCGACGGCGACAAGGTGAGCGTGACGCGCGAAGTCGACGGCGGTCTGGAAACGGTGGCCCTGCAACTGCCGGCCGTGGTCACGACCGATCTGCGCCTGAACGAGCCGCGCTACGTGACGCTGCCCAACATCATGAAGGCCAAGAAGAAGCCGCTGGATACGGTCAAGCCGGACGAACTGGGCGTCGATGTCGCCCCGCGCCTGAAGACGCTGAAGGTCGTCGAGCCGCCGAAGCGTTCGGCCGGCATCAAGGTGCCGGATGCAGCCACCCTGGTGCAGAAGCTCAAGAACGAAGCCAAGGTCATCTAAACCCATTCAGAGAACCAGGAAACGAACATGACTGCACTCGTCATTGCTGAACACGACAACGCTTCTCTGAAGGGAAGCACCCTGCACACCGTCACCGCAGCCGCCCAGTGCGGCGGTGAAGTCCACGTGCTGGTCGCCGGCGCCAACTGCGGCGGCGCGGCCGAAGCGGCGTCGAAGATTGCCGGCGTCACCAAGGTGCTGGTGGCCGATGCGCCGTACTTCGCCGATGGCCTGGCCGAGAACGTGGCCGCGCAGGCGCTGGCCGTCGCCGACGGTTACTCGCACATCCTCGCCCCGGCCACCGCCTACGGCAAGAACATCCTGCCGCGCGTGGCGGCCAGGCTGGACGTGGCCCAGATCTCCGAAATCACCAGGGTGGATTCGCCCGACACCTTCGAGCGTCCGATCTATGCCGGCAACGCCATTGCCACCGTGCAGTCGAACGATGCGGTGAAGGTGATCACGGTGCGCACGACCGGCTTCGACGCCGCGGAACTGACGGGCGGCGCCGTCGTCGAGAGCGTGGCGGCGGTGGCCGATTCCGGCACGTCGTCCTTCGTCTCGCGCGAGGTGGCCAAGTCCGACCGTCCGGAGCTGACCGCAGCCAAGGTGATCGTCTCGGGCGGTCGCGGCATGGGCTCGGGCGAGAACTTCAAGATCCTGGAGCCGCTGGCCGACAGGCTGGGGGCGGCGATGGGTGCATCGCGCGCGGCCGTGGATGCCGGTTTCGTGCCGAACGACTGGCAGGTCGGCCAGACCGGCAAGATCGTCGCGCCGCAGCTGTACATCGCCGTGGGCATCTCGGGCGCGATCCAGCATCTGGCCGGCATGAAGGATTCGAAGACGATCGTGGCGATCAACAAGGATCCGGAAGCCCCGATCTTCTCCGTGGCCGATTACGGCATCGTCGGCGATCTGTTCGACGTCGTGCCGGAGCTGGTCAGGGAACTCGGCACCTGACGAATCGCCGATCTGCGCTCACCCCTCGCGCGCGGTTCAGGCTGTCTGCTGCTTTCGCATGAAGTCACCGGCCAGCGCGATCAGCATGTCGGGCGCATCCCGGTGCGGCGAATGGCTGCAATCCGGCAGCGCATGCACCGCAGTACGTGGATTACGTCGCGCGATGCCGTGGATCTGCTCCAGCGTGCCGTACTCGTCGCGTTCGCCCTGCAACGCAAGGATGGGGCAGGCGATGCGGGGCAGTTCGTCTTCGATGTTCCAGGCGCGGAAGGCGGGGTTTAGCCAGGCGTCGTTCCAGCCGTAGAACACGCTGTCGACGTCGGCGTGATGGCGCGCCAGCCGCTGGCGCAGGCCTCCGGGTTCGCCGGCGGTCGATTCGTAGGCTTCGCGTACCGCGCGGATGCCGGCAATGGTGATGTCTTCGACGAAGATGTGCGGCGCCGCAACCACAATACCGCTGACGGCCTGCGGAAAGCGTGCCGCATACAGCAGGGCGATAGAGCCGCCGTCGCTGTGGCCGAACAGCCAGGGGCGTTCGATGCCGAGCGCGGCGAGGAAGGCGGGCAGCGCGTCGTGGGCCTGGCGTTGCAGATAGTCGGGCATCAGCGCCTGGTCACGCGGGCGCGGCGTCGAGCGGCCGTAACCGAAGCGCGAGAAAGCCACGCCTGCCAGTCCGTGCGTCTCGCAAAAGCGCTGCGGGAAATCGCGCCACATCGAGACCGAGCCCAGTCCTTCGTGCAGGAACACCACGACCGGCGCACCCGGAGACGGTAGCGGCCCGACCCGCACATACTCCAGTTCGACTGGGCCGCCTTGCCGGCCGATCCGCACAAAGCCACTGTTATCCGTTTGTTTTTCTTTCATTTTTGTCCGGCTCCGGATGGCGCCGGCTGCGTACCGGCGTGGGCAGGATATGGCAAGAGATGCGGTTTCCCCGAAGCAACTCTTCAGGAAATAAGAAGTGACAACCGGTTTCTGCTTGCACCTGCCTACAAATCATGTAAATATTCCCCTCACAAAAAATCCACCGAAGGATGGGAAGAAGGAGACACGGCCCGCAGGTACACGCCTGCGGGCCTTTTTATTGGGCATGATATTTGATTCGTGAATGTCACACATCACCACAATAAAGCAGACAGCATTTTGCCCCATGGGTATAGTTGCACCTGTCTCCTCCAACTCTCCTAGAATTGGATTTAAGCCCGAAACCGCAAGGTCTCGGGCTTTTTTTTGGCCGTTTCCCGGACCGGCGCTGATCGCCTGAAACAGGGAGCCTCATGTAGGCCGGCAGCGTTCCAGAGCACTGCAGTCTGCGAGGCGAAATTGTCAGCGCGGATTTTCACGATGCACAGGGAAGTGCCGTTGCGGGACCAAACCGGAGCGCGCTGGAAATCTATCTCAAGGCCGCATCGGGCACGCTACGCCGGGTCGAATCGCTGATGGAACTGCGCAACCGGATCGTGTCGCCGAATTCGGCCTGAAAAACCTCGTGCGCTGGGAGCGGCCGATCCCTCTCGGCCTGCCGCAAGTCATCGACCGGGCGACCGCCTCGGCATCTTTGCCATCCTCTCCATTCAAGACGCGGCGCTTGTGCCCGGGGACATCGACAAGCAGCTGCGCGTGCAGGTGTCCATGCGTGAACGTGACGCGTCCGCGCGCACCGTGGCGAGCACTGTCGTGCATGTCCACAATCTGCTCGGCCGCGTTTATCGGCCCCTGCATCGGCCCCTGTATTGGCGCACCGTGCCGGCGAAGCTTGATATTCGCCTTGCCGTGTCCCTCTGAGTGCTCCACGCAGTGGAGCCAGTGCTTGTGAGCCGATCGTGCGGGTGTGCTTCCGACACCGGAGCCGACGGAGGCCCGATCAGACATTCTCGCAAGCGAGTCACCCTGACTTGGGAAGAATCAATCGAGCCTGCGCGCAAGCATCTATCATCAATTCGTTACAGTTTTCGACAACGAGGCGAAGATGGAGCCAGGAAGTACCGGCATGCATGCCGAGCGTAGTACGGCCGTGTTGCATCGCCTCGAGGTGCGCAGGCTGGCCGTGTTCCGCGCATTGCAGCTGGGCGACATGCTGTGCGCGGTGCCGGCCCTGCGTGCCTTGCGCGCCGCATTGCCCCGCACGCACATTACGCTCATTGGCCTGCCGTGGGCGCGCGCCTTTGCCGAGCGCTTTCGCATCTATGTCGACGACTTCATCGCCTTTCCCGGACATCCCGACTTGCCCGAGCAGCCCGTGCGGCAGGATCAACTGGCGTCCTTCCATGCGCTGGTGCGCGCATCCCGCTTCGACCTGGCGCTGCAATTGCACGGCAGCGGGCAAATCAGCAATGCCATCGTGCGCGGCTTCGGCGCACGCGCGATAGCTGGCTATTGCAGCGAAACGACCAAGTGCGGCATCGAGGATTTTTTCCTGCACTATCCGGACCAGGGCCATGAAGCGCAGCGCCTGCTGGATCTGGTCAGCTTCCTCGGTGCACCCGGCGCCTGCCTGCAGCTGGAATTTCCGCTCACGGCCGCCGACGAAAGCGAGCTGCGCGCCAGCGGTCTTGCCGCTGACCTTGAACCGGGCGCCTACTTTTGCATTCATCCCGGCGCACGCGCGCCTGATCGGCGCTGGCCGCCGCAGCACTTCGCCGATGTGGCGGACCGCCTGTGCGAGGAATTCGGCCTGCGCGCCGTGATCACCGGTTCCGAGGCCGAGAGCGCACTGGCCCATGAGGTGGTCTCCCGCATGCGGCACGTGCCGGTGAACGCGGCCGCGCCGATCTCGGTCGGCGCCATGGCCGCCTTGATGAGTCGTGCCCGTCTGCTGGTCTGCAACGATACCGGCGTGTCGCACATCGCCGCCGCCTTGCGCCTGCCGAGCGTGGTCGTGTTCAGCAAGTCCGACATGGAACGCTGGGCCCCGCTCGATGCGACCTTGCACCGCTGCGTGTGGGATCCGGATGGACAGCAGGTGGCCGCAGCCCTTGCGCACGCGCGGCTGCTATTGCGCTAGCAGTTCCAGCGCGGCAGCCATGACCGTCTCTGTCGCTATTTCATCCACGAAGCTGTCCTCGTGCGCGCAGCGTTGCGCGCGGTTGTCGCGCCCGCAGCGGGGACATGCGCTGCACGCCGCCAGCAGCGGCCGGTGGCCCTCGTAGCGCAAGGGGGCCGCTTCGATCAGATTGGTCAGCCAGTAAATGCCCACCGCAGGCGTGCCAAGTGCCAGCGCCAGATGCAGCGGTCCGGTGTCGTTCGACACCAGCAGTGCACTGCGCGCGAGCAGACCGCACAGACCGCACAGCGAGAGCCGGCCGCTGAGGTCGACGGCAGGCGTGCGCATCTGTTCCAGCACCGCGCGCACGACCGGAGTTTCGTCCTCGGTACCGTTGACGGCAATGCGTGCACCGGTAGCCGCGAGCCGATCGGCCACGGCCGCGAAGCGCGCCGGATGCCCGCGCCGGCGCGGATCGCTTGCGCCGGGCTGAATCAGCACCAGCGGCCGTCCCGCGTCATGCGGAAGCAGAGCGTCGGCCTCGCGACGGTCGCGTTCGGTGACGGCCAGCTCGGGATGCGGCATCACCGGCGCAACGCCAACCAGCGCGGCCACTTCGAGCAACTGCAGGCGCCGGTTCTGCAGCGGTCCGTAGTGCACCCAGCGATCGAGCGGTTCGGCGTCGGGGGCCTTCATGCCTGCCGTCAGGCGCGCGCCGAGCCGCCTGGTGAACGGATTCGAAAAGCCGCCGCCGCCGTAGATCTGCAGTGCCAGGTCGAAGTGGCGTTCGCGCATGGCATCAATGAAGCGCGCGACGGCTCTTTCGTCCGTACGCGCATCGGCAGGCGCACCCACGCCGGGGCAGGGCGGAAGGACTGCAACTTCGTCGATCGGTCCCGGCCGCCCCACGAGGAAGTCCACATGCCATGGCTTGCCGATGTAGGTGATGCGCGCTTCCGGGAAGGCTGCGCGCAGAGAATGCAGGCAGGGCAGGGCATAAATGAAGTCGCCTACCGCATTCGGGCGAAGCACGGCGATGCGGCGCACGCCGTCAAGACCGCGGCTCATGCACGCTCTGCCCAAGTCGTCGGCAGCACCATCGGCGCATCGACAGCGCGCCTGGCCACCGTGGTCGGCAACTCCATGTGATAGGCACCAGAGGGAAGGATCGCGCAGCCCCCGTCACGCGCCATCACGCGCAGCTGCGCAAGCACGTCCTCGCCGCAGTGCTCGCGCGGCAGCTCGCGCCAGAAATCGAAACCGCCGGCCGCGCGCAGCTTTCGGGTATCAAACAGCACGCAGCCGCCGACCCAGGCCACCTTGTACAGGCGCGAGCGCTGCTTGCTTTCATGTTCGCCTTCGCGCGCCAGCCGCCTCTGCACGTGATACAGGTTGGCCGCATTGTGCAGATTGTGGCGTGGCCATTGCGGGCTGCCGGGGACGACACGTTCCGGCGTCACCGGGCCCTCCCAGAACTCGATGTGCTGCTGGTGCGGCCGCAGCTCGTCGACAAACGACAGTCCGTGCAATGCGCTGCCGACGAAACCGCATTGCTGCTCGGCCAGCACCGTTGCCATGCGCGCGATGATGTCCGGCTCCAGGATCACGTCGTCGTCAAGAAACAGACAGG
>JAEZHR010000084.1 GCA_023416415.1 Pseudomonadota bacterium | reverse complement strand
CCACGGCCTGCGCGAGCACGCGTCCGCCCGAACCTTCCGGCTTGGTCACAATGAAACTTCCGTCAGCATGGCATTCGAGTACCGGATAGCCGATGTTTTCCCAGTCGGGAATGTCTTCCCAGTCGGTGTGCAGTCCTCCGGTGGCCTGGCAGCCGCATTCGATGATGTGGCCGGCAAGGCTGCCGGCGGCGAGCAAGTCGTAATCCTGCGCGCGCCATCCGAATTCGTGCATCAGCGGCCCGAGCGTGACCGCGCTGTCCACGCAACGTCCGGTGATGACGATGTCCGCGCCCGCCGCGAGTGCGCGCGCGATCGGCACAGCGCCAAGATACGCATTGGCGGAGAGAATGCGCTCCGGCAGCGGCTTACCGCTGAACATGTCCACCTGCCTGCGCTCGCGCAGGGCAGGCAGGCGCCCACTCACGTCATCGCCCTCGACCACCGCGATCTTCAGCGACACGTTCAGTTCGTCGGCGAGCTTTCTCAGCGCCTCCGCACAGCCGTGCGGGTTGATGCCGCCGGCATTGCTGACCACCTTGATGCCCTTGCGCGCGATCTCGGGCAACACGCTCTTCATTGCCACGTCGATGAAATCGGTGGCGTACCCGAGTTCCGGCTTCTTGCTGCGCGCGGACACCAGGATGGCCATCGTCAGCTCGGCCAGATAGTCGAAGACGAGGTAGTCGATCTGCGTGCCGGCGACCAGTTGCGCGGCCGCGACCGAACTATCGCCCCAGAAGCCGGAAGCACCACCAATGCGAATCGGCGATTTCTCTGTCATCGTTGTCTTCCTCTGTGACGCCTGCCGGATGCACTTCAGTGCGGCTGCCTTTTCCGCCTCACGCCGGCTGTGCATTCTCCGCTTCAATCTCCGCCATCAAGCGATGCACCACCACCTGATCACCCGTTGCGACCGTCAGCATCTTCACGCGCCCGCCCACTGGCGCCGTATGCACGTGCTCCATCTTCATCGCATCGAGCGTCAGCACCGGTTGTCCGGCCTTCACCGTATCACCGACAGCCACATGCACGGCAACCACGCGGCCAGTCGTCGCCGCGCGGATGCGGCCATCGCTGACATCGCCGCCCCGAGATTGCGCGGCATGTGTCCGGTCGATCACGGTACGCGCGACGCCGCGATAACTCAGGTGCAGGGTGTCGCCATCGCGCACCAGTGCCGCGCGTTCGACGATGCGGTCGAAGGCAAAGCGAACCGCATGCGGCATCCTTTCCAGAATCTGCAACGCAACGCTGAACTCGCCGATGGCTACCGTGAAATGGCGGCTGCCGCAGTGGGTCAGCGTCGCGATTCGGGACGTTCCGTCCATTTCGAGGTGAAAGGCAATCGGCAGACGATGCGAAAGGCCGACACCGTTTCCCGTCTTGGCGCCCTCCCCGTCGCTCAGGTAGAGCAAGACGGCAGCCAGCGCAATGGCACGCAGGCTGCTCTCCTCATCTACCCGCAACAGTTGCGTGCCATGCTCGGCGATGAAGGCCGTGGTCGCACCGCCGGCGACGAATACCGGATGGGTGAGACAGCGTGCGAGGAATTGCTGGTTGGTGCGCACGCCCAGCGCTACCGCCTCCTGCAACCCAGTCCACAGCTTGCGACAGGCTTCCTCGCGCGTCTGGCCGCAGGCGATCAGCTTGGCGATCATCGCGTCGTAGTACGGTGCAATCACTGACCCCGATTCCAGCCCGTGTTCCACGCGGATCGACGGCGGCATTTCCCAGTGCGCCATCACGCCGCTTTGCGGCATGAAGCCGTTGCCGGCATCCTCGGCACACAGGCGCACTTCGATGGCGTGGCCTTCGAGACGCACGTCTTCCTGGCGGACGGGCAATGCCTCGCCGGCCGCCACGCGCAATTGCATTTCGACCAGATCGAGTCCGGTAATGGCCTCGGTGACAGGATGCTCGACTTGCAGGCGCGTGTTCGTCTCCATGAAGTAGAAGTTGCCGTCGCGGTCGAGCAGGAATTCAAGCGTGCCGGCGCCTTCGTAGCGGATCGCCCTGATCGCCGCCACCGCCGTGTCTCCCATGCGCTGGCGCAACACGGGGTTAACTGCAGGGGACGGTGCTTCTTCCACCAGCTTCTGATGGCGCCGCTGTATCGAGCAGTCGCGCTCGCCGAGGTGAATCGCGTTGCCGTGACGGTCGGCGAAGACCTGGATTTCGATGTGACGCGGCGCGACGATGGCGCGCTCCAGGATCACTTCCGGATCGCCGAAGGAATTTTGCGCCTCCGATCTGGCGCTGTGCAGCGCATCGAGAAATTGAGCGTCTACGTCAACGAGACGCATGCCGCGCCCGCCACCGCCAGCCGCAGCCTTGATCATCAACGGATAGCCGATGCGACGCGCCTCCTCGTGCAGACGCGCATCGCGCTGGTCCGTGCCGTGGTAGCCGGGGATGCAAGGTACGCCGGCCTCCATCATCAGCGTCTTTGCGCCGGCCTTGTTGCCCATGGCGGCAATGGCTTCGGGCGCGGGACCGATGAAGACGAGGCCGGCATCACGACAAGCGCGCGCGAAGCCTTCGTTCTCGGCCAGAAAGCCGTAGCCAGGATGCACGGCATCGGCGCCTGTCAAACGTGCCGCTTCGAGGATGGCGGGGATGTTCAGATAGGACTGCGC
>JAEZHR010000309.1 GCA_023416415.1 Pseudomonadota bacterium | reverse complement strand
CAGCATGCGCAGGATGCCCAATGCGTGGCGGCGCAGAGCGAACGGGTCCTTGTCGCCGGTCGGCTGCAGGCCGATGCCCCAGATGCCGACCAGGGTTTCCAGCTTGTCGGCCAGCGCGACGATGGTGCCGGTTTGCGTGGCGGGCAGGGCGTCGCCGGCGAAGCGCGGCTGGTAGTGCTCGGAGGCGGCCAGTGCCACTTCCTCCGGCTCGCCGTCATGGCGCGCATAGTAGGTGCCCATGATGCCTTGCAATTCAGGGAACTCACCGACCATGTCGGTCAGCAGGTCGGCCTTGGCGAGCAGGGCGGCACGCTCGGCGAGCGCCACGTCCCCGTTCAATGCGGCGGCGATCTTCCCGGCGAGCTTCTGCACGCGCTGCGTACGTTCGCCTTGCGTGCCCAGCTTGTTGTGATAGACGACGTTGGCCAGGCCCGGCACACGCTGTTCAAGCTTCTTCTTCTTGTCCTGTTCGAAGAAGAATTTGGCGTCGGCCAGGCGCGGGCGCACCACGCGCTCATTGCCGCCAACTACCGCGCTCGTGTCGGCCGGACGGATGTTTGAAACGACCAGGAACTTGTTGGTCAGTTTTCCGTTTGCATCGAGCAGCGGGAAGTATTTCTGGTTGGCCTTCATCGTCAGGATCAGACATTCCTGCGGCACTTCCAGAAACTCCTTTTCGAATTCACAAATCAATACGTTCGGACGTTCGACAAGAGAAGTCACTTCCTGAACCAAGGGATGGTCAAGCAAAATTTCTTCCGCGTCCTGATCAGTCAGGCCCGAAACATCTTCGACTTCCAGTCTCGCATTTAATCGTTTTGCCGCTTCGCGCAGTTCGTGAATCAATGTACGGCTACGCTTCTCGTAGCTGGCAATGACGGCGCCTTCCTTTTCGAGTTGGTCTTCATAGCTGTCGGCGTCCCGGATCACGATCGGATCGACACTGGCTTCGAAGCGATGGCCGTGTGTCGCATTGCCGGATTGCAGACCGAGTATCGAGACGGGAACGACATCGCTGCCGTGCAGGATGATCAGCCCGTGTGCCGGGCGTACGAAGTTCACCGTGCTCCAGCCGTCACCGAGTTGGTAGGTCATCACTTTCGGGATCGGCAACTTCGCGAGTGCTTCTTCCAGTGCCTTTTGCAGGCCCTCGGCAAGTGTTGCGCCCTTGGCGATGCTATTGAAGTACAGCGCATCGGCTTTACCATCATGTTCGCGCTTCAGACCGGCGACTGCGGATTCATCGACGCCGAGCGTGGCCAGTTTTTTCAGCAGCGCGGGCGTGGGCCTGCCGTTTGCATCAAGGCCGACCGAAACCGGCATCAGCTTCTGCGATAGCGGTTTGTCTGCTGCCTGCGAGGCCACATTTGTGATGCGCGCGCCGAGACGACGCGGTGAGGCGAAGCCAGTACAAGTGCTACCGTCCGACAGCAATCCCTGCGATTTCAGGGAAGTTTCCAGAGTCGATGCAAACGCCTCCCCAATCTTTTTCAGCGCTTTTGGGGGCAATTCTTCGACAAACAGTTCTACGAGGAGATTCTTGGTGCTCATGCTGCTTCTTTCTGTATTTGTGCGAGCACTTCAGCCGCGTGTTCAGGCTTGGCCATCGGGAAGCCGAGGCGGGCGCGGCTCTCCAGGTAGCTTTTTGCGACACTGCGCGCGAGATTGCGGATGCGTCCGATGTAGGCGGCGCGTTCGGTGACCGAAATTGCACCCCGCGCATCCAGCAGGTTGAATGTGTGTGCTGCCTTCAGTACTTGCTCATAAGCGGGTAGGGCGAGTTTGGCTTCCATCAGGTGAAGCGCCTGCTTTTCGTATGCGCTGAATGCTGTGAACAGGAACCCGGTGTCGCTGTATTCGAAGTTGTAGGTCGACTGCTCGATTTCGTTTTGTTTGTAGACGTCACCGTAGGTCAGGCTCTCGGTCCATTTCAGATCGTAGACGTTGTCCACGCCCTGCAGATACATCGCCAGGCGTTCCAGCCCGTAGGTGATCTCACCGGTGATTGGCTTGCAGTCGATGCCGCCGACCTGCTGGAAATAGGTGAACTGGGTGACCTCCATGCCGTTGAGCCAGACTTCCCAGCCAAGCCCCCAGGCGCCCAGCGTCGGGTTTTCCCAGTCGTCTTCGACGAAGCGCACATCGTTCTGTTTCAGGTCCAGACCGAGGGCTTCCAGCGAACCGAGATAAAGGTCGAGGATGTTTTCGGGCGCCGGCTTGAGCACCACCTGGTATTGGTAGTAGTGCTGCAGGCGGTTCGGGTTTTCTCCGTAGCGTCCGTCCTTGGGGCGGCGCGAAGGCTGCACGTAGGCGGCGCGCCAGGGTTCCGGACCGATCGCGCGCAGGAAGGTGGCCGTGTGCGAAGTGCCGGCGCCGACCTCCATGTCATAGGGCTGGAGCAGGGCGCAGCCTTGCGCGTCCCAGTACTCCTGCAGCTTCAGGATGACTTGTTGAAATGTGAGCATGATCGAGGCGGTTGCGGCAGGGGCGCCGCGCAACCTGGTGAATGGGCGAAAGCCCCCGATTTTAGCGGTTTTTGCCGGGGTTGCGGCCGATCATGCATGCTGCCGCCAGCAGCGCGAGGGCAAGCAGCACGACCGGGGCATTGCCGAAGCGGACATAGGGCGTGGTGCCCGCGTAGCCCTGCACCTCGGCATGAAGGACGCCGCGCGCGAACGGGGCAAGCTGCGCCTGGATGCTGCCGTCAGGGCGGATTACCGCGGTGGCGCCGGTATTGGTCGCGCGCAGCATGGGGCGGCCGAGTTCGAGCGCGCGCATCTGCGACACCTGCAGGTGCTGGGGTACGGCAATCGAGTCGCCGAACCAGGCGATGTTGGAGACGTTGAGCAGCAGCGTGGCCTGCGGAATCTGGCCGGAGGCGCTGGCGCGCAGCTGGGCCGCGATTTCCTCGCCGAACAAATCCTCATAGCAGATATTCGGCAGCACCCATTGGTCACGCACGGCCATCGGCGGCTGAATGCGATTGCCGCGCGCGAAGTCGCCAAGGGGGATCTGCATCATGTCGACGAACCACTGCGCGCCGAAGGGAATGAATTCTCCAAAGGGCACCAGATGGTGCTTGTCGTAGCGGTAGGTCTGCGCATCCGGAGCGATGCCGAGCACGCTGTTGGCATAGCCCTCGCCGGAAATGGCGACCGGAATGCCGAGCGCGATGTGGCTGCCCGATTCGCGCGCGAAGGCAGCCAGCGAATCGAGGTATTTCGGTGGCAGACGGGACGCCAGCATGGGGATGGCGGTTTCGGGGGTGGCAATCAGGTCGGCCGGCTGCGCGGTGATTATCGCGTCGTAAAGCGCGAGCGTTTGATCGATTTCGCGGAATTTCAGGTCCTGTGGGACGTTTCCCTGCAGCAGACGTACGCTGATTGCTTCACCGTGCGGTTGCGTCCATGCGACGTCCTTTAGCGCAAAACCGCCGATCAGCACGCCAGCCCCGAGCACGAGCGGCCAGCGGTGTTGCGGCAGCAGGGCAAGGCAGGCGGCGAGCAGAGCGGAAATCCATGCCAGTCCGTAGACGCCGACCACGGGCGCGAAGCCGGCCAGCGGCCCGACGGTATGCGCGTAGCCCGACCCGATCCAGGGAAAGCCAGTCAATACCCAGCCGCGCGACCATTCGGCCAGCGCCCATGCGGCCGGCAGCACCAGGAGCGCCATCGGCATCGTGCCGATGTTCCAGCGCCGGCTCAGCCAGCGCGAGCCGCCGAGCGCGATCGCGGCGAACAGGCCCAGTGCAACACCCAGTGCCACGACAGCGATGCCGGCCATCCAGCCGGGCAATCCGCCGTAACGGTTCATGCTGATATAGAGCCAGTGCACCCCTGCAATCAACCAGCCGCTTCCATAGGCCCAGCCGATCAGAGCCGCGGTGCGCGCGGACGAAGCCCGCATGGCCAAACGGAAAACCAGCGCCAGCGTGAGAATCTGCAGCGGCCACAGGCCGAAGGGGGCGAATGCAAAGACATTGATCGCGCCCGCGCCCAGGGCGAGCGCAGGGGCGGCGGGCATGCGGGGCAAGGGCCGCGCGCCAGCGCTTACGCCAGTCATGGAAGGCTGAAAGAGTGGATCAATGCTCTTCCCGCGCTGCCACGCTTGCGGCCGGAAGTTTCTCGACCAGCAACACATGCACCTGGCGGGCGTCGGCGCGCAAGACTTCGAAGCGCAGGTTTTCGATGTCGAAGATGTCGCCGCGACGCGGCACGCGCCCGAGGTGGTTGGCGACCAGTCCGCCGATGGTGTCGGCATCCTCGTCGGAGAAATCGGAACCCAGTTCTTCGTTGAACTGGCTGATTTCGGTCAGCGCACGCACACGCCAGCGCAGGCCCTTGGCCCCATCGTGCACGGGCAGGATGTTGTCTTCTTCTTCGTCGAAGTCGTACTCGTCCTCGATGTCGCCGACGATCTGTTCCAGCACGTCCTCGATCGTGATCAGACCGGATACGCCGCCGTATTCGTCGACCACGATGGCCATGTGGTTGCGGTTGGCGCGGAAGTCGCGCAGCAGCACGTTGAGCTGCTTGGACTCCGGAATGAAGATGGCCGGACGCAGCATGTCGCGCACATCGAAGTGTTCTTCCGCGTAGTAGCGCAGCAAGTCCTTGGCGAGCAGGATGCCGACCACCTTGTCGCGGTCGCCTTCAATGGCGGGAAATCGCGAGTGCGCCGTTTCCAGCACCATCGGCATCCATTCCTCGATCGGCTTGGTGAGGTCGATGACATCCATTTGCGGACGCGGCACCATGATGTCGCGCGCGGAAAGATCGGAAACCTGGAATACGCCTTCAATCATCGACAGCGCATCGGCGTCGATCAGTCCGCGCTGGTGGGCATCCTGCAGGATGATCAGCAGTTCGGAGCGGTTTTCCGGTTCGGGGGAGATCAGCGCTGTCAGTCGTTCGAACAGGGAGCGCTGTGGTTTGGGGTCAGTCAGTCTGGCACCCGAAGGGTGATCGTGCATTGGGCCAAGAGCCGAAGTTGTCGTCGCCATAGAATACA
>JAEZHR010000236.1 GCA_023416415.1 Pseudomonadota bacterium | reverse complement strand
CCTATCAGTGCAGGGTCACAGGCTGGCGCATCAGCGCATCATACTTGCCGAGGAAGTCATCGATTTCCTCGACCGTGGGTTCGGTGGCAATCAGGTTTTCGACCTCTTCGCGGAAGGACCGTGCCATGGTGCCGCCAATGAAGATTTCACGCTTGCCCGATTTGTCCATGATTTCGTATCCGCCGAAGCGCAGGGCTTCACGGCGTTCGTCGGCGCCAAACTCTACGACGCTGTACTGCTCGCTGTTGTAGATCAGGTTCATTTTGCGCTCCTTGTGCTCGGGGGAGTGAGCATTTCACTCATGTACAAGCAAAAATGAGGCCCGCATCGGCGATTTCAACCTGTCGTGTCCTGAATAGCCGGCAATCTCGCTTGCATGGACGGCATTTCTGTTGCCAGGCCCGGGATGTCCGGGGCAAGGCGTGCAGGCAGCCGGCGTGAAATGCTTGCTCGCGCCGTTTGCATGAGCGAAGCACTTGATGGGAGGCAAGCCGGTGCTTATCGCAGGATGTCTGCCGTCAGGTGCAGCAATGCATCGTACGGAGAACGTGAAAGAAATGCACGCATGGAAGGAAGGTGGTCAGGCGCCGCCAAACCAATGAAGAGGCGGCGGGGACGGTATCGCAGCATGCGGTTGAGAGTGACCCGCAGAACGAGGTTGCCTTCGCAGCAGGGGCAGCCGGCGGCGATGCGTGCGACCTGCAGCATGCCGTCGCCGTTCAGCATCGCATGCGGTCCGGGCATGCCCTCCAGGATGACCGCCGTGTGGACGCCGGGTTCCACCGCGTCCGCGATTGCCTGCTCGCGCAGGGCGGGCGTGCCGACCACCAGTGTGGTCGGGATCATCCCTTGCGTGCCACCTTGGCTGGCTCGACGCCGAGCTGCTTGAGCTTGCGGTAGAGATGGGTGCGTTCGAGGCCGGTCCGTTCTGCCACGCGCGTCATGCTGCCGCCTTCACGGATCAGATGGTGCTCGAAATACGCGCGCTCGAAGGCATCGCGCGCTTCGCGCAGGGGCAGTTCGAATGAAGCCGGAAACATCTGCGGATCGGCCGCCGGAGCGGCCGGTGCTGAAGTCGCAACGACAGTGGCTGGCGCTGCGTCGACGGCGGTTGCCACGGCGGCCGCAGGTGCGGGCGCCGTTACGGAATGGGGTTCGGGCGGACGCGGCGCATAGGCCGCGGCCGCCCGGGGCAACTCGCTGGTGCGGGTGAGCGCCTGCTGGACGGACTTGAGCAGTTTTTGCAAGGCGATCGGCTTTTCCAGGAAATTGAGCGCACCGATGCGGGTGGCTTCAACGGCCGTATCGATGGTGGCGTGGCCGGACATCATGATCACCGGCATGGTCAGCAGGCCATCGCGCTGCCATTCCTTTAGCAAGGTCACTCCATCGGTATCGGGCATCCAGATGTCGAGAAGTACCAGATCCGGCACATCACGCGCGCGCGCATCGCGAGCTTGCTGCGCATTCTCGGCCGTCACCACTACGTGGCCTTCATCGCCGAGGATTTCCGACAGCAGTTCGCGGATGCCCATTTCGTCGTCGACCACCAGTATGTTCGCCATATCCTCTACCTATTCCAGTCCTGGCGCGCCCGGGGACGACAGACGCGCCGTATTGAAACTCATGCTGCCGGTGCCTGTCCTGCACCGCCAGCCGGAAGCCGGGCGACCGTCGCCGCAGCGTGTCCGATGTCCCGATCCTGAGCCGGCGCCAACTTTAGCAGCAAAATTGCCACTTTTGCACCGCTCTCGCCGATGCGGTTCCTGATGTCGATGCGGGCGCCATGTTCATCGACGATCTTCTTGACCACTGCAAGTCCCAGTCCGGTGCCGCGCGCCTTGCTGGTGACATAGGGCTCGAAGACGCGCGACATGATCTTCGGCGCGAATCCGGGTCCGTTGTCGGTGATGCTCAGGCGTACGGCATTGCGCGCCGCGCCGTCCGAATGCTGATAGTGCACACATTCGGTCTGCACGACGATGCAGGGCGTTTCGCGCTCGCCGGCTGCGTCAAGCGCATTCTGCAGCAGATTGTGAATCACCTGGCGCAGCTTGGTCTGGTCGCCCAGGATCTCCGGCAGCGAAGGATCGAGCTGTGCCTGGATGACGCCACGCTCGATGTCCGCGATGTAAAGCTGCAGGATCTCCTCGATGAGCGCATTCAGGTCCAGCGGCGAAAGCACCGCCGGCGGCGATTTCGCATAATCGCGAAAATCGTCGACCATGCGCTTCATCGCGGCCACCTGGTTGACGATGGTTCCGGTGCCGCGCGCGAGCATGGCCGCGTCAGCTTCGGCCAGCTTGGGGGCCAGCTTCATTTGCAGGCGCTCGGCCGAGAGCTGGATCGGCGTGAGCGGATTCTTGATCTCGTGAGCCAGGCGGCGTGCGACCTCGGCCCAGGCCACGGAGCGCTGCGCCGAGATCACATCCGAGATGTCATCGAACACAACGATGTGGCCGACGCCGCCGGAGACCGGCAGGTAGGAGCCGCGTGCGAGCAGGGTCAGGTCATGATCCGGGGTGGCTGCGTCACCTTGGCGCGGCACCTCGATCTGCTTTTGCCAGTGCGCGATGCTGCTGTCGTTGGCGGACTGGGCGCTCAGTTCGGAAAACGCCGTCATGACCGCGTCCGTGAACGGTTCGAGTCCGGCGATCGAGGCCAGCGGCTGGCCAATGCACGCTTCAAATTCATGTTGCAGGATGCGTTCGACCGATTCATTGCAACTGACCAGCCTGAACTGGCCATCCAGGACCATCACGCCGGCCGACATGTTTGCCAATACGGACTCCAGATAGGCTTTTGCGTTCTCCAGCGCCTCGCGGTTGCGCTCAACGCTTGTGCGCGCCTCGTACAGCTGGCGCGTCATGATGTTGAACGACTGTGTCAGCGTACCCAGTTCGTCGGCGGTGGCCACGATCGGGCGCGGTGACAGATTGCCCTCCGCGACCGCCTTGGTACCCTCGGCGAGCACCAGCAGGGGTTCGGCCAGGTCGCCCGCGATCAGGAACGAGGCGGCGACGGCGCCGAAGATGGCCAAGAGCAGCGTCAACGTCAGCGTGACGATGTAAATCTTTCGCAAGCCGGTGCGCGAGAGTGCGCGCTCCTGGTACTCGCTGTAGGCCGCACGCAGTGCTTCCGCATTGGCGGCAAGATCCGGCGACACCCGCTGCAGCAACTGCAGGAAGCGAGGATCGTTGTTCGGCACCAGCGCGCGCCCGGCCTGCGGAATCTGCACGACCACGCGCAGGCGCAGCGCTCCCGGGCCGCCCGCCTGCGTCGGATCATCCTCGATCGCCGCGTAGCCACGCGTCATGCGTGCCTGTCGCAGCATCGCAGCCGTCGGCAGATCCGGCACGAGGGCATCGAGTTGCGGCCCGGCACTGACGACGATTTGACCATTGGAAGTAACGATGGTTGCTTCTTGCATTTGACTTTGGTCACGCAGCCGCGGGAACTGGGTGATGCGCGCGCTCTCGGACATTTCCGACAGCTCCAGCGCCATACTGCGCCCTTGAGCCAGCAGATCGTCCAATGAGGATTGAAGCGCCGAGCGTCCCAGGTTAAGGCCGGATTCCAGCGCGGATTCCACGCGCACGTCGAACCAGGATTCGATCGAGCGCGACACGAACTGGACTGAGACCGTGTAAATGATGATGCCGGGCAGGATGCCGATGAGTGCGAACAGAAATACCAGTCGCGCCATCAGGCGCGAACCGAACTCGCGCTTCCGGTAGCCGCGATACAGCCGGGCCAGCAGCAGGATGACAAGTCCCAGCAGCGCGATCGCGATCGCGCCGTTGAGAATCAGCAGCTCGGGATAGTGACGATCAAAGAAGGCCGAGTTCTTGGAGGCCGATGCGAGGAGAAACAGCAGGATGCTGACGATCGCGCCGCCGACAATGAGGAAGTAGCGCAGGAAGCGTTGCATCGCTATTCGGCCCTGAAGTTGAACTGTTTCCAGTCCGAGCTGAAGCGCCAGTCGGAACTGTTGAGCGCATGCACCTGGATCGGCTTGGGCAGGCGGGCCACATCCAGGCCCATGCGCACCGCGAGTTCGTAGACTTCGCCGGACTTGAGCATGCTGCGCGGTCCCAGATCCCAGCGCGGCGGCCGCCGCACCAGCGCCAGCGCCTCATCGAGCGTGGCAAAACTCTGCTGCAGACTGCCGTCCTGCGAGACGTTGTATTTCTGGGTCAGGACGTTGTATGACACGCGCGTGGTACGCGTGGCCAGCAGTGCCTGTTCGTCGAACCACCACCAGCGCGGGCGTGTCAGCTGGACTTCAGTAGTGAAGTAAAGGGGGACCCCGCGCGAGATCGCGTCTTCGAGCGCCTGCGTGAGCTTGAACGAATAGGCCAGCGCCAGCCGGTAACTGTTGTCGCTGAATTCAAGCTCTGCACGCTGAATGGCAATGCCTTCGCCGGAACTTGCCGTTGCCGTCCCGGCCAGCATGAATGCGAGCAGCCAGGCATTGAGCAGCTGCAGCAGGCGTGGCATGGATCGGCTCTGTTGGAGCTGGAAGTTCACGCTGTCCGAGAATTGAAGTGAGCCGAGTGGCCGCGGGCCGATGTTCGCAGGAAAGGGGTTCGGCCGCAGATACTATCAGAGCGACGGGCGTTGGAACAGCGCATGAAAGAGACCGTCGTGGTCCGCTTCGTCGTTTGCAACAGGGAGTAACTGGCCTGGCGCCGGCAGCCGGATTGCGTCATGGCGTGCTGCAAATGCGGCAGCCTGTTGCTCGGATTCTTCCGGCCACAGCGAGCAGGTCACGAACAGCAGCTTGCCGCCGGGTTTGAGCATGGGCCAGAGGTTGTCGAGGATGGCCGCCGCAACCTTCGCCAGACGTGCGGCGTCTTCGGGCCGGCGCAGCCAGCGAATGTCCGGATGGCGACGCACGATGCCGGATGCCGTGCACGGCACGTCGGCCAGGATGCGGTCGAAGGGCAGGCCGTCCCACCAGTCGCGCGCGGCGGCATCGCCGGTTTGCACGCGCGCCTGCAGGCCCAGCCGGTCGAGGTTTTCGCGGATGCGTGTCAGGCGCGCCGGATCGCTGTCGAGGGCGAGCAGGTCGAGTTGTGCCAGTTCGAGCATGTGGCCGGTCTTGCCGCCAGGGGCGGCGCAGGCGTCGAGCACACGCATGCCGTCTTGCAAATCCATCAGTGGCGCGGAAAGTTGCGCCGCTGCATCCTGTACCGAGACTTCGCCTTGCGCAAAGCCCGGAATCTGCGCCACCGGCACCGGGCGCGCCAGACGCACGGCGTGCGGCCCGATCTGCGTTCCCGCCAGTCCGGCCGCGGACAGCCGCGCCAGCCAGGCCGCGACGTCGGTACGCCTGCGATTGACGCGCAGCGTAAGCGGTGCTGCGCGGTTGCCCGCTTCCAGAAGTTGTTCCCACTGTTGCGGCCAGGCTTTGCGTGCCGCATCGATCCACCAGCGCGGGTAGTTCCAGCTCGCGACCGGGTCGTCGCCCAATGCAGTTTCGATTGCATCGCGCTCGCGCAGGAAGCGGCGCAGTACCGCGTTGATCAGACCTTTGGCGCGCGCAAGGGGCGGCGTGGCTGCTGCGGCCGTTACGGCCTGGTCGACGACGGTAAACGCTTCGTAGGGCAGCGCACCATCGTCATCGGGACCCGGCAACAGCAGGCCCAGCGCGCAGCATAGCAAGGCGTGCAGTTCGGCCGGCGCGACGGGCTTCGCTGTCAGCTGGCGCAGCAGTGCCTCGGCCCGGCCGAGCCGGCGCATCGTGCGATAGGCGATGTCCTGGATTGCACCGCGCGCCTGCGGCGTGGCTGCATCGGCATCGAAGACGCTTGCCAGCGCTTGCGGCAGGGCGCGCCCTGCCTTGACTTGCGCCACCGCGCGCGCGGCGCCCAGCAGCGCGAAGGCCAGTGAATCGGTTTTCAGGCGGGGACGGGATGTGCTCATGAATGGGGGTGAAGATGTTGGCAGTTTCGGCAATCGGCTGGCTTAAGCCGTGCGTGCCGGCACCGCCGGGGGCGGCGGCAACGCGTGCGCGTCCAGCCAGGATTGCAGGTCCGCGAATACGGCCGGCGCGTCAGGTTCGTTGAAAATCTCGTGATACAGGTCCGGATAGTGCCGCAGCGTGCCTGCATCGGCCGGCAGACGGGCGAAGAAGGCATCGCTGCCGCGCGCATCGACAATGTGGTCGCTTCCGGCGACCAGCAGCAGGACCGGCACGTTGATCGCGGTTGCGTTCTGCTGCACGCAGTCGATTGCCGCCAGCATGCTGCGCAGCAGGCGTGCGGTGATCCTGGCGTGGACCAGCGGATCATTGCGATAGGCGTCGACCACGGTCGCGTCGTGCGACAGGCGGGCCGCCGGCACGCCGTTGGGGACTGCCACGCCGGGAGCCAGCGCAGACATCGCGGCCAGCAGCAGACTCTGTGTGCGCGACAGCGTAATTGCCAGCGCGGGAGAGGACAGGATCAGGCCGGAGATCGGCTTCAATCGCGCACAGGCAAGATGTGCGGCAAGCAGGCCGCCCATGCTGTGACCGAGCAGCAAGGGCGGTGCGTCGAAGTGCCGGGCGAAGTCGCGCAACACCAGCGCAGCATCGCGCAACAGGGCTGTTTCGTCGGGCACATCGCCGCGCCTGCCGCTGGAACGTCCGTGGCCGCGATGATCGTGAATGCGCACGTCGAAGCCGCGTTCAAGGAAGAAACCTGCCACGTGCGCGTATCGCCCTCCGTGCTCGCCGAGGCCGTGCAGGATCAGTACACCGCGTCGCGCGCCCCGCGTTTCAGCGGCAGACCAGTCGGCCACATGCAGCGGCGTGCCGTCTTCAGCGCTCAGCACGCTGACGGCGGGAGACGGCATCACACGCCCCACATGACGTCAGCCTTGGTCCTTTGCGCCGCGCGCAGCATCTCCAGCAGGGGGTAGGCGCGTGTGGCGAAACTCACGCCCTGCGGTTGCGGCGCCGGTTCGTCGTCCACGTCGCCGTCGTTGGCGCGTGCCGCCCGCTCGGCCGCTTCGGCAGCTTCGCGGCGGCGGCGCTCCTCGATCTCCGCTTCCAGGCGGGCGATGGCATCGGGCATTTCGTCGGCGGTGATGATGCCGCGCGTCACATCCTTCCCGAGCAGATCGAGCATGGGCTTGGCATGCTTTTCATACATCAGGATTTCCGCTGCGGCTTTCGACTTGAACGTGATCAGCATGGGGGACTCCAGAAACGTAATGCTGAAACCTTAGCACGATGGCTCAGCTCGCTTGTTCAAGCAGACGTGGTGCTTGCGCGCGTCGTTCGGCAAGCACGAAGGCGAGCAGCGCGAGCACCTGCACGCCCAGCGTGACGCCGAAGGCCATGCGCATGGCGTTGACGCTGCCGTAGCCGGCGAAGGCGTCGGCCAGCACGCCGATGCCCCACTGCACGGCGAAGGCGCCGGCGAACGTGGTCAGATTGAAGGCACTGTTGGCGCGGCCGGCGGCGGCGGGCGGGAAATGCAGGCTCACCCGGGTCTGGAACAGGGTCGTGACCGACAGCGATACCGCCAGCAGCAGCCAGAGGGTCCAGCTCCAGACTCCCGGAAAGACGATCATCGCGGCCTGGGCCAGCGTGGCCAGCCCGATGCCTGCCAGGCCGAAACGCAGCACCGGAATGCCTTTTCCGCTGCCGTAGGAAATGTGGCGCGGCGCCCACCAGCCCATCAGCAGGTAGCTCAGGAGCAAGGTCAGGTTGAACAGGAACAGCACGCGCGCCGTTTCGCCGGTTTCCATGCCGAGCACGGTGGCCAGCCAGGGGCCGGCCCAGAGCGTCTGCAGCGCGGAAAAGCAGGCCAGGTTGATTCCGCCGAGGATGGCCATGCGGCGGAAGAACGGGTCACCGAAGATGCTGGCGTAGGTCGCACCGGTCTGGCTTGCGCCCGCGCTCGGCACGGGGGCCGGGACGGCCGCTTCTGGGGCGCGCAGCAGGAAGAACAGCGCGCCGGATGCCAGCAGGATCATGCCGCTCATGATCCAGAACACGCCGCGCCATCCGACCAGCTCCATGGCCGCGCTGACCGGAACCGTCGAAGCCAGCGCGCCGGAGGTACCGGCCACGAGCATCCAGCTCGCCAGCTGGGCCTGGCGCTCCGGCGGGAACCACAGGCGATAGGCTTTCAGCGGTGCCATCAGACAGCCGGCTACACCCACGCCGATCAGCGCGCGCCCGATCCACAGGCCGGTCAGGGTTTCGCTGGCGGCGAAGATGGCGGAACCGGCAGCGGCAACCAGCAGCAGCGCGGCTTCGGTGCGGCGCGGGCCGTACTTGTCGAGCCAGATGCCCAGCGGCAGCTGCAGGGCGGCGAAGGTCAGGAAGTAGGCGGCCGACAGCAGACCGAGATCGGCGTTCGACAGGCTCAGGTCGACACGCAGCTCCGGCCCGATGACGGCATTGACCGAGCGGAAGGCATAGGACAGGAAATAGGCGTACGCAAAGGTGAGGAAGACGCGAATCGCCAGCGCGCCCTTGATCGAGTTCATCTGCTGCTCGCTACGGGAGTTTGAAGGAAGTCAGGAAGGTGTCAGCCGCTTCGCGCGCTACCGCTTTGGCATCGCCGACAACGAGCACCTGGTAAGCATGCTTGTCGCGCGCGAAGAAGCGGGCCAGAAGCAGGCGTTCGCCCGCGTTCGGCAAAGGGCCGCTTGCTTCGAGTTCCAGCATCGTGGTCCCGGGCGCCGGCGCGGACAGTGTCTCGTTGATGATCTCGCCGCCGATGTTGCGCACCAGAGCCGTCTTCATCGCCGCGAGCGCCTGCTGGGCACGGGTCGGGTCGTCCAGATCGACGCTGGCCACGGTGAAGCTGACGTCATCGACCTCGGCCCCGGTCATCGTCATCGTGACCTGAGCGCCGTCCAGGTTGATGGAGCGGGCATGGGTGTCGGGCTTGGCGGGGAACAGGGCCACGTAAGGGGCGGTGGCGCCGCGCACTTCGCGCCAGTCGAACTTTGGACTGCAGGCCACCAGCAGGGCGCAGGCTGCGACGGCCGCAGCGCGGAGAATGAAATGTTGCATGCGCGCGATGGTAGCAGTTCAGCGGCCTTTTCGTTCAGTCTGCTGCAAGCGCGTGCCTCGTTCCGAATGCCCGCATGCCCAGCATCACGCCGGCGCACAGCAGCAGGATGCCGCAGATGGTCGGCGTGCCCGGCATCTGGCCGCGCCAGAGAAAGGCGTAGAGCAGAGCGGCCAAGGTTTCGAACACGATCAACTGTCCGGCCAGCGAGGTGGGAAGCGTCTTGCTGGCCGTGTTCCATAGCAGCGTGCCGAGCCAGGAAGCGCACAAGCCGAGCACGAGCATCAGACCGGCGAATACGAGCGGACGCGGTCCCAGCGGATAGTCAAAGGGGGAGTCCGTCGCGGCGACGTAGAAGCCATAGACGATGAAACCTGCTGCGGCAAGCGGAAGGGTCGCCAGACCTTGGGCCGTGGACCATGTCGACGAGCGCAGCTGCGGATGGCGCTTCAGATAGCGCGCATTGCGGATCGGGTACCAGGTCCATGCAGCCAGGGCCCCCAGCGTGATCAGGCAGCCGAGCGCGTAGCGGGAGACGCCGCGTGCGGTGTCGAGCGTGGCGAGTTCGCCGGCGTTGACCAGCAGCAGACCGGCCAGGATGATCCCCAGCGAAGGCGCCAGGTGCCGCCAGGAGATCGCCTCATCGTGGCCGGCACTCAGGTTGGAACAGACGGCGATGACGATGGGCAGGGTGCCGATGATCATTGCCGGAAGTGGTGCATCGGCCAGCTGGATCGCCGTGGCCAGCGCCGCGTAGTAAACAATGTTGCCGATGAAGGAAAGTTCGAGTGCCGCCAGCCAGTCCGCGCGCGACAGTGCTCGAATGTTGCGCCAGTCGAGCATGGCGGGGATCAGGGCGATCAGGCCGAAACCGAGATAGCGTCCGAAGGACAGTGCCAGTCCCGGGTAATCGGAGAGCCACAGCGGCGCGATGAATACCAGGCCCCACATCAGACCGGCGCCGAGCGCGCACAGCAGGCCGATCAGCATGGCCGATGCGGTCGGCCGGTCGAAGAACCGGTGAGTGCTTGAAGCCGGCAATGAACGGCCGTGCGGCCGGTATGGTTATGGTAGCGAACAGGCATGGCGGGTGTGCGTGACAGGCGCTCATCATACTGTTCAATGTTCGCGCAGTGCACGCCGGTACTGAATCGCCTCGGCCACGTGCGCCTGGCCGATCGTCTCCGTATCGGCAAGGTCGGCGATCGTGCGCGCGACCTTCAGCACGCGGTGATAGGCGCGCGCCGACCAGCTCAGCCGCTGCATGGCCATGCGCAGCAGGTCTTCTCCCGCCGCATCCGGCTTGCACCATGTGTCGATCTCCTTCACCTCCAGCGCATGGTTGGCCTTGCCCTGGCGCTGCAACTGGTGCGCATGCGCCTGTTCGACGCGCGCAGCTATCGCAGCCGATGTTTCACCGTCGGCTGCGCCCAGCAGTGTTTCGTGCGGCAGCGAAGCCACCGTGATCTGCATGTCGATGCGATCCAGCAGCGGACCCGACAGACGCCCCTGGTAGCGCGCAACCTGATCAGGAGTGCAGCGGCAGGGCGTGGCGTGATGGCCGAGGTAGCCGCAGGGACAGGGGTTCATCGCGGCGATCAGCTGGAAGCGGGCCGGGAAATCCGCCTGACGTGCCGCACGCGAGATGGTGATGCGGCCGGATTCCAGCGGCTCGCGCAGCACTTCCAGTACACGCCGGTCGAATTCCGGCAATTCATCGAGAAAGAGCACGCCGTGATGGGCCAGCGAGATTTCGCCCGGACGCGGCGTTCCCCCACCGCCGACCAGGGCCACACCCGACGCGGTGTGGTGCGGCGCGCGCCATGGG
>JAEZHR010000193.1 GCA_023416415.1 Pseudomonadota bacterium | reverse complement strand
GTGCCGCCCCGTTTTTCATCAAGCGCCAGTGTTCAAACGGCGATCGATTCTTCGCGCGCTTCCGGTACCGCCTTCTGATTCTTCAGCACATCGCCGATGGCGGAAAACAGTTGATCGATCTGTGTCTTCTCGATGATCAGTGGCGGTGACAGGGCGATGATGTCGCTGGTAGTGCGGATCAGCACTCCCTTTTCCCAGAAGCATTTCTGGAACACGTCGAAGGCGCGTGCGGCCGGCATGCCGGGAACCGGCTCGAGTTCGATGCCGCACACGAGTCCCAGATTGCGGATGTCCTTCACATACGGCAAACCCTTGAGACTGTGCGCGGCTTCCTCGAAATGCGGCGCCATGGCAGCGGCACGGTCGAACAGGCCTTCCTCGCGGTAGACATCGATGGCAGCCACGCAGGCCGCTGCAGCGAGCGGATGGCCGCTGTAGGTATAGCCGTGGAAGAATTCGATTGCGTTCTCCGGCGCTGCCTGCATGAAGGCGTCGTGTATCTCCTGGCGCACGATGACCGCACCCATCGGAACCGCCGCATTGGTCAGGCCTTTTGCGCAGGTGATCATGTCCGGCGCCACGCCGAAGAAATCTGTGGCGAATGCGCTGCCGAGACGGCCGAAGCCCGTGATGACTTCATCGAAAATCAGGAGGATGCCGTACTTGTCGCAGATCGCGCGCAGTTTTTGCAGATAGCCTTTGGGCGGCAGGATCACGCCGGTGGAACCCTGGATCGGTTCGACGATGACGGCGGCGACAGTGGCCGGATCGTGCAGGACGAGCATGCGTTGTTCGAGTTCGTCGGCCAGCGCTGCGCCGTGCTCGGGCAGACCTCGCGTGAAGGCATTCCTGCTGATGTCGAGTGTATGGCGCAGGTGATCGGTGCCGGACAGCAGGGGGCCGAAATGTTTGCGATTTGCAGCGATGCCGCCCACGGCGATGCCGCCGAAGCCTACGCCATGATAGCCGCGCTCGCGTCCGATCAGGCGCGTGCGCAGTCCGTCACCCTTGATGCGGTGGTAGGCGAGAGCAATCTTGAGCGCGGTATCGACAGACTCGGAGCCGTCATTGCAGAAGAAGACGCGATTGAGGCCCTCGGGTGAGATCGAGACCAGCTTGCTCGCCGCCTCGAACACTTTCGGGTGGCCCATCTGGAAGGTCGGCGCGAAATCCATCTCGGCGGCCTGTTGCTGGATGGCGGCGGTGATCTTCGGATGGCCATGGCCGGCGTTTACGCACCACAGACCGGCAGTCCCGTCGAGAATCTGGCGGCCATCGTCACTGGTGTAGTACATGCCTGCGGCTTTTGACAGCAGCCGCGGCCTGCGCTTGAACTGGCGGTTCGCCGTGAAAGGCATCCAGAAATGGGTGGTGTCGAGTGTGTTTGCCATGTGTGTCTCCTCACCGTGTCTTGTTGACTGACGAGTCCATTGATTCGTCGATTGACTCGTTACAATAGAGGTCTACCTAGAGCTATTCCATGATATACCCCAAGTCGCAATCCCGCCTTCCCGCGCGTCGTCTGTCCGTGGCTCCCATGATGGACTGGACCGATCGCCATTGCCGCATGTTCCATCGACAGATCACGCGCCACACCTGGCTGTACACCGAAATGGTGACGACCGGTGCGCTGATCCATGGCGATGTTGCGCGCCATCTCGGTTTCAATGAGGAAGAGCATCCGGTCGCCTTGCAGCTGGGCGGGAGCGAGCCTGCGGATCTCGCCCACTGCGCGAAGCTGGGGCAGCAATGGGGCTATGACGAAATCAACCTGAATTGCGGCTGCCCGTCCGAACGGGTGCAGAAGGGCGCGTTCGGCGCCTGCCTGATGGCCGAGGCGCCACTGGTGGCCGATTGCGTCAGGGCCATGCGCGATGCGGTTGACATCGACGTGACGGTCAAGCATCGCATCGGCATCGATGATGTGCAGTCCTACGACTTCGTGCGGGACTTTGTCGGGGTGATTGCCGATGCCGGCTGCAAGACGTTCATCGTGCATGCCCGCAATGCCATCCTGAAAGGCCTGAGTCCAAAGGAGAACCGCGAAATTCCGCCGCTCAGATACGACTACGCATACCGCCTCAAGCATGACTTTCCGTCTCTGGAAATCATCGTCAACGGCGGCATCAAGACGCAGGACGAGATCGACCTGCATCTGCAGCATGTCGACGGCGTCATGCTTGGACGCGAGGCCTATCACAATCCCTATCTCATGGCCACGTTCGACGGGCGCTACTACGGCGATTCGACGTGTGCGAAAACGCGGGCTCAAGTTCTCGAGGCCATGTTGCCGTACCTGCGGGCGCAGCTGGAGCAACATGGCAAGGCAGGATTGAAACTGAACAGCATGACGCGCCACATGCTCGGCCTGATGACCGGTCTGCGCGGCGCGCGTGCCTTCCGTCAAACGCTTTCCGACGCGAAGAAGCTGTCCGCCGGTGATCCGGCGCTCCTGCTGGAGGCCTTGGCACACATGCAGCCGCTGGCCGCCTGACATCCCGCGTGCCGCATTGGCACGCTTGCTGCTCGTCCCCGGGTTTTCACGAAAGGGGACAAACATGCCTGAGCAACAGCAAGCACCCTCGATTCCCGCCCAGCATCAGGATCATCAGCCGGGCAAGCAGTCCGAGATGCATCCGCGGCCAAAGGCGGAAATGGAAAATTATGTCGGCAGCGGCAAGCTCAAGGGCAGGATCGCGCTGATTACCGGCGGCGACAGCGGCATCGGTCGCGCCGCAGCGATCGCCTTCGCGAAGGAAGGCGCCAACCTGGTCATCGTGTACTACGATGAGCACGACGATGCGCGAGATACGCAGCGTCGCATAGAAGCCACCGGACGTGAATGCGTGCTGCTGGCCGGCGACGTGGCGGACCCGGCGTTCTGCCGCAAGGCGATCGATACCGCAATCTCGTCCTTCGGCAAGCTCGATGTGCTGGTCAATAATGCGGCGCAACAGTATCCGCAGCAAAGCATTACCGACATCAGTGATGCGCAACTGGAAAAGACTTTCCGTACCAATATCTTCTCGATGTTCTACATGGTGCGTGCCGCCATGCCGCATCTGAAGCCCGGCGCGCGCATCATCAACACCGCCTCCATCACGGCTTATCGCGGCAGTGGCCACCTGCTCGATTACTCCGCCACCAAGGGTGCGATTGTGGCTTTCACGCGCTCGTTGTCGCAGCAGCTGGCCCCACAGCAGATCCTGGTCAATGCCGTGGCACCGGGGCCGATCTGGACGCCGCTGATTCCCTCCAGCTTTCCTGCTGAAAAGGTGGAAGGCTTCGGCGAGAAGGAACCGCTGGGTCGGGTCGGGCAACCGGATGATGTGGCGCCAAGCTTCGTGTTTCTCGCTTCGCAGGATGCAGCCTACATGACCGGGCAGGTGCTGCACCCGAACGGCGGCGAGATCATCAATGGATAGAGCGCGGTGACGAAAGCGCCTCGCTCGCCGTTGCGGCGGGGCGTTCAGTATTCCTTCAGGCGGTTGTACAGCGTCTTCAGGCTGATGCCCAGGGTTTCGGCAGTGAGTCTCTTGTTGCCGCTGTAGTGACGCAGGGTGGCCAGAATGATTTCGCGCTGGGCATCCGCCAGCGGTGTGCCGACGAAAAAGTTCAGATAGCCATTCTGTTCGGTCGGCTTGCGCGCGGAGACGTCGGTGATGCAGTCTTCGATGTTGAGCGTATCCGTGGCGAGAATGAAGGCGCGCTGCACGACGTTTTTCAGCTCACGCACATTGCCGGGCCAGGAGTAGGAACGCATGACGTCGAGGGAGGCGCGCGAGAACACCTTCGCGGTCCGGGCCTCGTCGTTGAGCAGGTGCAGGAAGTGCTGGGCCAGCAGCACGATGTCCTCGCCGCGTTCGCGCAGCGGCGGGATGCGCACCGGGAACACCGCCAGACGATACATCAGATCCTCGCGCAGCTTGCCGTGCGTGACTGCGCTTTCCAGATCGCGGTTGGTCGCCGCGATCAGGCGCACGTTCACCCGCACTTCCTGGTCGCCGCCCACGCGCAGAAAGGTGCCGGACTCGAGCACGCGCAGGAGCTTGACCTGCATCTCGATGGGCATCTCGGTGATCTCATCGAGAAACAGGGTGCCGCCCGATGCCTGTTCGAAATACCCCATGTGCTGGCGCGAGGCGCCGGTAAAGCTGCCTTTTTCATGCCCGAACAGCGCGGCTTCGATGAGATGCGCAGGAATGGCGCCGCAGTTCACGGCTACGAAGGCCTTGTCGTGACGCGGACTTGACTGGTGAATCGCGCAGGCCACGACTTCCTTCCCGGTTCCGCTTTCGCCGACCAGCAACACGGTGGCATCAGTGACCGCGACACGCTCAAGCTGCAGGTGGAGCTGTTCCAATGCCGGCGAACGGCCCACCATCGCTTCCGATCGCCTGGCAGATTTGTCGTAAGTCATGAAGTTCCAGTCAAGGCTGCCGATTCGATGTCTTCGGATGCCCGGATTGTTGCATTTGCCGCTGGCACTGCGCTTGCGTTATTTCAGCAGACAAATGCGCAGGGTCATGCAAGCAGCGATTCAGCGGTAACGATTGCACCGGCATGGAAGCGCTGATGTCGTACGGGCGTCGGTACAGCATAGCGAGCGCACAGTGCTGCTGCAATGCGTATGAAGCACGCTTTGCGGTTTGATGCCGAAATCTCGTACAGCCCGCGCTACGGCTTTTCCGGCAGGCAGCGTAACGCTCTGGCTTTGTGGTTCGGGAAAGAACTTATCGCAGCGCCGCGAGTCAAGGTGAGGCAGCCGGACTCAAGAAAAATTGCATGAGGATAGGTGAAATCATGAAAGGCTTACTCGAAACCACGACGTCTTACCTGGCAGTGCTGCTGGTGGGAGGCGTCATGGCCGGTTATGAAGGTGCTTCCGCTCATGCTGCGCAGGAGCAGGGCATGCCGGCATTCATGCTGGTTGCGGATTTTCCCGGTGCGGCCATGACCGCGCACGGATCGGTGTTTCAGCTCGCAGCCGCAAGTGACGATCAAGGCGAAGACACACCTGCTGCGGGCAGGTCGGACGATGCAGGCGACGATGTACGGGATGCGGCAAGCAGTGGCGGATCGACGGCCGGCGTGCAGGTCGAAGACAATCTGCTGACCACGCAGGTCAAGGCGGCCTTGCTCGCCGAGCCCGAGGTGGGAAACGGAAACATTCAGGTGCAGGCGGACCACGGCAACATCACCTTGTCCGGCTCCGTTTCCAACGAAGCGCAGCTGGATGCGGCGTTGCGGGTGGCGCGCGGCGTCGAGGGCGTGCGGCGCGTAAAAAACAATCTCAGGGTCGGAAACTAAGTCCTGCGTCACCCTCTCTCAGGGGAGAGTCTCGTCGCGGCTAGCTGTACGCGGACGAGGTTTCCTGCATGTGTCCAATGCGTCGTGCCGTTGCCTGTTCTTGCTCAACAAGTGAGCTTGGCCACGCCCCCACAATGGAGGGCACAACGTCGCGGACTCGCGGAGAAAATTACCGCTATGCAGTCTTCCTTTCCACGCCCTCGCGCCAAGCGCGCGAAATCCGGTTGAGCGGAATACGCGCCTTCCTGCGCCCTGTTCTTCTGCTTTCAGATCAGAGATTGCAATATGCCACATGTACTGGTCGTCGATGATGACGTGAACACGCGCGAGGCGCTCAAGGAAATCGCGATCGGTGAAGGCTTCACCGCCGCGGCTGCGGGCTCGATCCGCGAAGCGCAGATGCAAATCCTGCGCCAGCGTCCGGATGTCGTTCTCATCGATATCAAATTGCCGGACGGTAGCGGCATGGACCTGTTCAACGACATCGAGTCGCGCGCCACCACCGAAATCGTGCTCATTACCGGTCATGCCAGTGTAGAAACCGCAGTTGAAGCACTGCGCCTCGGGGCAGCAGACTATCTGACCAAGCCAATCAATTTTCGACGACTCAAAGGACTGCTGTCGCGGGTGCCGCGTGCGGTGGATCTGAAGGAAGAGATCGGCGTCCTGCGCAGCGAATTGCGCCGCCTTGGCCACTTCGGCCAGATGCTGGGAGCCTCGCCGCCAATGCAGCAGCTCTACAACCACATTGCGCGCGTGGCGCCGACCGAGGCCACGGTACTGCTGCTGGGCGAAAGCGGAACCGGCAAGGAGCTGGCCGCCCAGACCATCCACGAGCTGTCGCTGCGTCAGAAGCATCCCTTCCTTCCGGTCAACTGCGGCGCAATATCTCCCCAGTTGATCGAAAGCGAAATCTTCGGGCATGAAAAAGGCAGCTTCACCGGCGCCGACCGCCAGCACAAGGGCTACTTCGAGCGCGCCAATGGCGGCACGCTGTTCCTTGACGAAATCACTGAAATGCCGATCGAGCTGCAGGTTAAGCTCCTGCGCGTGCTGGAAACGGGCTCCTTCATGCGCATTGGCGGGAATCAGGAAATCGACACTGACGTGCGCGTGATCGCGGCCAGCAACCGCGATCCCGAGCAGGCCGTGGCCGACGGCAAGTTGCGACTGGACCTGTACCACAGGCTCAATGTATTCCCGTTGCGCATCCCGCCGTTGCGCGAACGCATCGGCGACCTTGAGCTGCTGGCCCAGCATTTCCTGGACGAACTCAACAAGGCGCATGGGACGAAGAAGGTGCTGTCGCCGGAGGGTTTGTCCAGCCTCGCCAACTATCACTGGCCCGGCAACGTGCGCGAGCTGCGCAATTACATGCAACGCGCATTCATCCTGTCCGACGATGTCATCGACGCGTCGGCGCTGGCACCGGTACTGACCTCGCAGTCGTCGGTCGGACTGACGCTGGCCATACCGGTGGGTACTTCGCTGGCTGACGTAGATCGCAAGCTGATCTATGCCACGCTTGATCTGTGCGGCGGCGTCAAGAAGCGCGCGGCGGATATTCTCGGCATCAGCCTCAAGACGCTGTACAACCGCCTGGAGGAGTACGGGCCGTACGACCCCCAGCAGAACAAGCGTGACAACGCGGAGATGCGGGGGCGTGACGCTTACCACTGACGCATGGCATGCGGCAGACAGGGCGCAGGCAGTCGGTCCGGCTTGCGCATGACTTCCCGGGTGCGTCAGGCCAGGCTTCGTCGTGAAAGCCGGGCGGGCTGCGGTTGGCGCGCCGGCGTATCTTTTCGTATCTCTTCACTGATCGTCATGGGCGCCGCGTCACCATGGTGTCGATCACCACGATCAGCTCTTCTGCCGCGACTGGCTTGGTAACGTGCATCTGGAAGCCTGCGGTGAGCGCGCGAATGCGATCCTCGCGATGGGCGAACGCGGTCAGTGCGAGCGCCGGCATGCGGGCCAGCGGCATTTTTCCTTGTGCATCGGTCCACGCGCGCAAACGGCGCAATGCACCGTAGCCATCCTCGCCCGGCATGGCGATATCGCACACCAGCACGTCGGGCATTTCATCTTCAGGGCAAGCCTTGAGCCACTGCTCGGCATCGAGACCGGACGCCTCGGAGTGCACCTGTGCACCAACCGAAGAGAGCACCATCGTCAGGGATTCGCGCGCTTCCTCCTGATCATCGATGAGCAGGATGCGCAGTCCGTCGAGCGACGGCAAGGAAAGCGTGTTGTCGTCGGTGCCGTCGCAGGGTGACACCACCGCATACTTCGGCGCCCGCGAGCGCAGCGGAAGATGCACGGTAAAGGTCGTGCCGGAGTCGCGTCCACGGCTGTGCACCTCGACCCGGCCGCCGTGCAGTTCGACCAGATGACGGACCAGGAAAAGACCCAGGCCGAGGCCGCTGTGCTTGCGCGTGGCCGAGGTATCGGCCTGGCTGAAGCGGTCGAAGAGCTGAGGAAGAAACTCCGGCTCGATACCTACGCCGTCGTCGCGCACGCTCACGCTTATTTCACGGTCGCTGTGGCTTGCCGTGAGCCAGACATTGCCTTCTTCGGGCGTGAACTTGATTGCGTTCGACAGCAGATTCCAGAAGATCTGCTGGATGCGGTCTGCGTCGCCCTCGATCTGTTCGCTCGTAATGCGATAGGTACAGGTGATGGCAATGCGCCGCGCGGCTGCAAGGGGACGCACGCTCTCGAGCGCGGCCTGCAAGGTCGGCAGCAGCGCCAGTGGCTGGCGCATCAGGCGCAGCTTGCCACTCATCATGCGCGTAACGTCGAGCAGGTCCTCGATCAGCCGAACTTGCTGGGCGACACCGGTCTTGATGCCCTGCAGCGCGCGATGCGCAAGCGGCACCGTCGCCGTATCCTTCACGTAGTTTTCCAGCACATGGGCCCAGCTCTGGATGCCGTTGAGGGGGGCGCGCAGTTCGTGCGAGACGATGGCCAGGAACTCGTCGCGTGCGCGCGCCGCAGTTTCGGCCTGAATGCGCGCGGCGCGTTCGCGCGCAAGCAGTTCGTCGCGCTCCTTTTCCATGCGTGCTCGCTCGGTGACGTCGTAGGCGATCAGAATGGCCGATTCGATGCGACCGGAGCGATCGGGCTCCGGGGCGACGCGTCCGGAGAAGTGGCGCAGTTCACTGCCGCGATAGTGTTCGAAAACGAGCTTCTGTTCGGTGCCGGTGGCGATCGCGGCAGCAGCACACTCGGACCAGGCGCGTATCGCAGCAGCTGGCAGTCCGATCGCATTGTCGGCACGGGAAAACTGTGCCTGAGCATTCGTGCCGGATAGCTGCTCGACTGCAGGATTGACGTAGAGCAGGCGTCCTTCGCGGTCAATGCGGGCAATGATATCGGGTGAGTTTTCAACCAGAGTCTTGAACTCGCGCTCGCGCCGGTGCAGACGTTCCTCGGTTTCGCGCAG
>JAEZHR010000153.1 GCA_023416415.1 Pseudomonadota bacterium | reverse complement strand
GATATGCCCTTCGGCAGCTATGCCACCGCGGAATCGGCCTTCGCCAATGCGGTCACGCTGATGCAGGCCGGCGCGCAGATGGTGAAGATCGAAGGCGGTGCCTGGCTGGCCGACACCGTGCGTTTCCTGACCGAACGTGCGGTCCCTGTCTGCGCGCATCTCGGCCTCACGCCGCAGTGGGTGCATCAGTTCGGCGGCTACAAGGTGCAGGGCAAGTCGCATGAAGCTGCCGAACAGCTCAAGGCCGATGCACTGGCACTGCAGGCTGCCGGCGCCTCCCTGCTGGTGCTCGAGGCAATTCCGACCGGCCTCGGCAAGGAGGTCACCGACATGCTTTCCATTCCCACCATTGGCATCGGCGCCGGCCCCGACTGCTCGGGCCAGGTACTCGTCATGCACGACATGCTGGGCGCCTTCCCCGGACGCAAGGCGCGCTTCGTGAAGAACTTCATGGAAGGTCAGGACAGCATCGAAGGCGCGGTGCGCGCCTATGTGGCGGCCGTGAAGGACAAGTCCTTTCCCGGCCCCGAACACTGTTTTTAGAACGCCGGTTCTTCGTAACGCGCCAGACTCTGCGGGAGCATGCGCATCAGGTCTTCATTGCTGCTGACCGACAGCCCGAGATTGTGCAGACGCCCGTCCTGAATGCCGTAGATGCAGCTGTGCACGGTCAGTGACTGGCCACGCTCCCAGGCATCCTGCACGATCGTGGTCTGGCAGACGCTGTTGGCCTGCTCCAGCACGTTAAGCTCGCACAGGCGGTCCAGCCGGAGCTTGTCCGGCAGCGCCTCGCCGAGATAGCGCTCGTGCTTCTGATGCACGTACTGCACATGGCGCAGCCAGTTGTCGGCCAGACCCACGCGTCGCCGGGTCAGCGCCGCATGCACCCCCGAGCAACCGTAATGTCCGGCAACCATGATGTGCTTGACCCCCAGGACATCTACCGCGAACTGAAGCACCGACAGGCAATTCAGATCCGTATGCACCACCACGTTGGCAATGTTGCGGTGAACGAACAGTTCGCCCGGCTGCAGTCCCACGATCTCGTTGGCCGGCACGCGGCTGTCGGCACAACCGATCCAAAGGTATTCCGGAGACTGCTGCCCGAGCAGGCGCTCGAAAAATCCCGGATCGCGCTCGACCATGGATTTTGCCCATTCGCGATTGTTCTCGAATAAACGATCCAGGGAGGAAATGGTTTTCTCTGTCATTTTGCTTGCGGGATAGAAGCAGCAAGTCGGGCATGCCGCTTCGGGGAGAGGAGGAGCGCATTATACAAACTGTCGCGCGGCCCCCGCCTGCCAGTGCAGGAGCGCCAGTCAGATGCACCATGCTGGCCGGTGCGTTTCTCCCCCTCGGGCCGGCCCGCAGGGCGCTGTCGGCACGATGAGCCCCGGCCCAATGCACAACAAAACGCCGCCACAGGTAACACAGGAAGCGAGGTCCGCAAACTGCTTGCCTCGTGCGTGAATGACTGTGCGAATTTCGGCCGTTCGGTATCAATCTGCCATCCATCTTCAGCACAGGACGGCGAAGCGTGCGCCAAAGCTCTGAGGATGGAGAATGATCTTCGCGTTCTCGCCGTAGTCATTGTTCTTGGTGATCCCGGCGACGTAGGCACACTTGGTCTTTTTCCGCCCGCCTCGCGCAATATCATCAGGACCATACGGCATGTTCCCATCGATTCCGAACCCCGGTGGCAGTCCTTCACGCCAGTGGCAGATAGAAGGCAATCACGCAGCCCTTCAGGGGCCGCGCGCTGGCGAAGCCCGTTCCTCTGAGATTCAGTGCCGGTTGCCGCGCGTATGAGCGGCTTGGGCCCTCCAGCCGAAATGGCGGCGCGCCCCACCGCCATGCCCGCACTGCTGCGCTTCAGGTACGGCAGCGGCCATCGCGACGCTCGAAATCATGCAGCATGCGCGATGCACAGGAACGCCAGCGGAAGATGTCAAAAAAACCGCCGCGGACGCAGGACGTCGGCGGCGGCTCGATGGCAGTCTGGGCGCTTACTCGAAGAATTCCTTGACCTTGTCCTTCCAGGACTTGTGCTGCGGACTGTGCTTGCTGCCACCCTCGACCATCAGTTCGTCGAATTCCTTGAGCAGTTCCTTCTGACGCTCGGTCAGCTTGACCGGCGTTTCGACCACCACATGGCAGAACAGATCGCCCGGATAACCGGAGCGTACGCCCTTGATGCCCTTGCCGCGCAGGCGGAAGGTCTTGCCGGACTGTGTGCCTTCCGGCAGCGGGAAAGACGCCTTGCCGCTCAGGGTCGGCACTTCAACGTCACCGCCGAGTGCGGCCTTGGCGAAGGACACCGGCACTTCGCAGTGCAAGTCGTCGCCGTCGCGCTGGAACACTTCATGCGCCTTGATGTGGATTTCGACGTACAGGTCGCCCGGAGGCCCGCCGTTCATGCCCGGCTCACCATTGCCGGACGAGCGAATGCGCATGCCGTCGTCGATCCCGGCCGGAATTTTCACTTCCAGCGTCTTGTTGCGCTTGATGCGGCCGGCGCCGGCGCAGGTCGTGCAGGGATTGGGAATGGTCTTGCCGCTGCCGTGGCACTTCGGGCAGGTCTGCTGGATCGAGAAGAAACCTTGCTGCATGCGCACTTGTCCATGACCGCCACAGGTCGCACACGTGGTCGGGCTGGTGCCCGGCTTGGCGCCGCTGCCGTGGCAGGTGTCACACTCGTCCCAGCTCGGCACGCGGATCGTGGTGTCAAAACCGTTGGCGGCCTGTTCCAGCGTGATCTCCAGGTTGTAGCGCAAGTCGGCGCCGCGATAGACCTGCGGCCCGCCACGTCCGCCCCGCCCTGCTGCCTGGCCGAAGATGTCGCCGAAGATGTCGCCGAAGGCATCGGAGAAATTGCCGAAACCGCCTTGCCCGTTCCCGAAACCACCCATGTTCGGATCAACGCCGGCGTGACCATAACGGTCATAAGCTTCGCGCTTGGCCGGGTCGGATAGCATCTCGTAGGCTTCCTTGGCTTCCTTGAACTTCTCTTCGGCCACCTTGTTATCCGGATTGCGGTCCGGATGGTATTTCATCGCGAGCTTGCGATAGGCCTTCTTGATGTCATCGTCCGAGGCGCTCTTCGCCACCCCGAGAATCTCGTAATAATCTCGCTTCGACATGTGTCGGCATCCTGATAAACGCAAAAACGCCGAGTGGAGGGCCGCTGGCTGAAAATGCGGCCGCTCCTGCTCGGCGGGACGATCACGGCTCCCGCCGTGACGCGGACATTTAC
>JAEZHR010000133.1 GCA_023416415.1 Pseudomonadota bacterium | reverse complement strand
ACATCAGCGAGAAGAACGAGCTGCTGGCAGGCAAGATCGCGATGGCCGGTGCAATTGTTCTGGCAGGCTGGCTGGGGCTGAATCCGCCGGGCTTTGCGGCGGGTACCGTGGCACTGGCCTTCGGTATCGCGGCATCGAGCCTGTTCCCGGCGATCATGATGGGCATCTTCAGCAAGAAGATGAACAACACCGGTGCCATCGCTGGCATGCTGGCCGGTCTGTTCGTGACCCTGTTCTACGTGTTCGCACACAAGGGCATCTTCTTCATCAAGGGCACGGACTACCTCGGCCTGATCGGCGGCGCCAACAGCTTCTTCGGCATCACGCCGGAAGCCTTCGGTGCAATCGGCGCGATCGTCAACTTCGTGGTGGCCTATGCCGTCTCGAAGCTGTCGGCGGAAGCTCCGGCCGAGATCCAGCAACTGGTCGAAAGCATCCGTACCCCGCGCGGTGCCGGTGCCGCAACCGGCCACTAAGAGGCCCGGGCTATACTCCGACGTGGCGTCCTGCTCAGTGCAGGCGCCACTGCGGTGGCCGGCCCTGGAGTTCCGAACCCCGTCGGCTGCGCCGGCGGGGTTTTTGTTTTCCGATTGATCGCCGTCATTAAGGCGGCAGATGGAGCAATACATGGTTTTTGATGTCAGCGTCGCCTTGACCTGGATTCTGTTCCTTGCCCTGTTCCCGATGGCCTTCTTCTGGCTGCGCGCAGCCTGGCGTATCGGCGTGAAGCGTGATTTTTCCGATGTTGCGCTCAAGGGCGGCGTGTCGCCACCCAACCCCGCCAAGTACGCTCCCCAGGCAATGTTCATCAACCTGATTGCTGGCGCCATCGTGGTCTACGTAATCGTGTCGGTCCTGTTCTTCGGAATGGCTTACGATTCCTGGACGGCACTCGCGGGCAGCACCATCTGGATCAAGTTCTTCGCTAACTTCATTCTTGGCCGGCATGCGCATGGCGCTGTGGCGAAGAAGAAGGCTTGAGGCTGCTCCCGGATGAAATCCCTTGTCGACAGCGCCGTCTCGGGTGCGGGCTCGCAGGCCCTGCCGCAGCTTTCGCTGGAGCGCCGGCTTGGCGAACTGGTGCGCAAGCGGCCGATCACCTGTGACATGCATGCGACGGTCGGCGAGGTGCTGCGTCTGATGCAGCAGCATCGGGTCGGTTCGGTGATCGTGCTCGATGCAAGGGGCGGGATCGCCGGCATCTTTACCCGCAAGGACGTGCTGAGCCGGGTTGCGCTGCCGCAGACATCGCCCGAGACGCCGATCGCCAGCGTGATGACGGGGCAGGTAAGAAGCCTGACCGTCGATGACACGGTCGAGGACGCCATCATGCTCGGCTCGCGGCACGGTATCCGCCACTTTCCGGTCCTCGAGCATGGACGGGTGGTGAACGTGATTTCGGAGAGCGACCTGTTCGCGATCCAGCGGCTGTCGGTCAAGCAACTCAGTTCCTCGGCACGCGCGGCCAATGATCTCGATGAGCTCGTCATCGTCGCACGCGACATTCGCGCGCTCGCGCAGGCCCTGCTGGAGCATGGGGTGGCGGCGCGCTCGCTGACCGCCATGATCAGCCATTTGAACGATGTGCTGACGGCGCGTCTGCTGGATCTGACAGCGCGCAGGCACGACCTGTCCCTGGCAGATGCGTGCTGGTTGAGCTTCGGCTCGGAAGGCCGTTCGGAGCAGACCATCTCCACCGATCAGGACAACGGCCTGATCTTCGCAAGCACCGATCCGGCGCGCGACCGTCCGCGCTGGCTGGCTTTTGCGCGGGAAGTGAATGAAGGGCTGGACACCTGCGGGTATCCGCTCTGCAAGGGCAACATCATGGCCTCCAACCCGGAGTGCTGCCTGATGCTGAACGAATGGCGGCAGCGCTTCGCCTTCTGGGTCGAGCGCGGCACGCCCGAGGATCTGCTCAAGGCCAACATCTTCTTCGACTTCCGCGCGCTGGCCGGGAACGCCGGCCTGGCCGAAGCATTGCGCGGCTACGTGATCGACATCTCGCGCGACGTCACGCGCTTTCACAAGCAGCTGGCAGACGACATCCTGCGACGCCGGGTGCCGCTGACCTGGCTCGGCCGCATCGGCACCGAACGCATCGGCAGCCAGCGGGTGGTCGATCTGAAACTGCGCGGCACGGCCATTTTCGTTGACGTCGCGCGCTTGCAGAGCTTGGCGTTGGGCATAGCTGAAACCAATACCCGCGCCCGCTTCGAAGCCATCGCGCAGGCACGCAAACTCGGCGCGCAGGCCGGCGAGACATGGAGCAGTGCATTCGAGTTCCTGCAGATGCTGCGTTTGCGCGTGCAGCTGGGAGGAGGCGGCATGGTTGACGGTCAACCGAACAAGGTCGGGCTCGCCGCGCTCAACGGCATCGATCGCCGCATGCTTAAGGAATCCCTGCGGGTGGCGCGCAGCCTGCAGCAGCGCGTGGAGCTCGACTACCGCGTCTGATGCGCTGGAGCGGATGGCAAGCTTGTCACGGCGCCGATGCGGCGCGCCGCTCATGCACGGCCGGCGCCGATTTCCCTCAGTTTGCCTTGCGCATCATCCTCGCCATCAGCTTGCGCAGTTCACCGAACCAGAGCACGCCGCTTGCCATGGCGATGCAGACCATCCATTGATCGAACGTCAGTGGCACGGTACCGAAAGCCACGTTCAGGAAGCCGACGTGGACCACCGCGACCTGCAGCAGCGCCGACAGCGCGATTGCCGCCCATAGCCAGCGGTTGACGAACAGGTGATGGAAGGCGCTGGTGATGTCGGAGCGGGCGTTGAGGCTGTTGAACAATTGGGCCAGCACCAGCACCGTGAAGCCGGCCGTGCGTGCCGTGTCGAGATCGTGGTTGCCGGCAGTCATCCCGCCCGGCAGATACAGGTCGATCGTCAGGAGCGTGACGATGGCCATTACCGCGCCGGTGCTGATGACATCGAACCACATGCGCGCGTCGATCACGCGATCGCTCAGGCGACGCGGAGGCCGCGTCATGAGGTTGTCGGTCTCGGGGTCGATGCCCATGGCAAGCGCAGGTCCGGAATCGGTCAGGAGGTTGATCCACAGAATCTGCGTGGCCAGCAGCGGCAGGGCGAGTGCGCCATCGGCTTCGACCAGGCCCAGCATGCCCGCAGCCAGGACACCGATGAACACGGTCAGCACTTCTCCCATGTTGGATGACAGCAGGTAGCGCAGGAATTTGCGGATGTTGTCGAAGATGGCGCGTCCTTCGCGCACAGCGTGCACGATGGTGGCGAAGTTGTCGTCGGCCAGGATCATGCGTGCGGCTTCCTTGGTCACTTCGGTGCCGGTCACGCCCATCGCGATGCCGATGTCGGCCTTCTTCAGCGCCGGTGCATCGTTGACTCCATCGCCGGTCATTGCGACCACGTTGCCGTCGGCGCGCAAGGCGCCGACAATGCGCAGCTTGTGCTCGGGCGCCACCCGCGCATAGACCGAGACGCGTCGTACCGCGTCGGCGAACTCGGCATCGTTCATGCGGTCGAGTTCGGCACCGGACAAGGCAGGCGCGCCGGGTTGCACGATGCCGAGATCGGCGGCGATGCGCGCGGCGGTATGCGGATGATCGCCGGTGATCATGATCACGCGAATGCCGGCGTCGTGCGCTTCGCGTATGGCCGGGCCGACTTCCTCGCGTGGCGGATCGATCATGCCGACCGTGCCGACGTAGATCAGCCCCTGTTCCAGGCTGCCTTCGGCGTCGCGGCTTTCCCCGGGCGCAAGCGGGCGATAGGCCACCGCGAGCGTGCGCAGTGCAGCGTTGGACAGCGCATCGACGTCGGCGAGTATGCGGGCGCGAATGGTCTCGTCGAGATCCACCACGCTGTCTCCGGAACGTGCACGGGTGCAATGTTCGAGCAGTACGTCCGGGGCCCCCTTGGCAATGACCAGGACCCTGTCCTCATTGTCGCGGTCGAGCACGATCGCCGACATCATCTTGCGCTCGGAGGTGAAGGGAATTTCACCCAGCCGGGTAAAGCGCGCCTTGCGTTGCGCCGTCAGGCCGAGCTTGTGTTCGGCCACCAGGAAGGCCGCTTCCGTCGGGTCGCCCTGGATCTCCCATTCGCCGGTTTCGGTCTGACGCAGTGCGGCGTTTCCAGCCAGACTGCCGCCGCCGACCACGATGGCGTTCTCGGTGTAGGCCGGCCCCTCGGCCAGCGGCGCGCCGTCGCGCGCGAAATGTCCCTGCGGAACATAGCCGACGCCGCTGATGAAGGTTTCCCCGGAGGCAGTCATTACGCGCTCGATGGTCATCTCCGAACGGGTCAGGGTGCCGGTCTTGTCGGAGGCGATCACGGAGGCCGAGCCCAGGGTTTCCACCGAGGACAGCTTCTTCACGATCGCATTCTGCTTCGCCAGGCGCTGCACGCCCAGCGCCAGCACCACGGAAAGAATCGCCGGCAGTCCTTCCGGCACCGCCGCCACCGCCAGCGATACGCCGAGCAGCAGCACCGTGATCAGGCCTTCCACGCTGTCAACCTTCTGTACCAGCAGTACGCTGGCCATCACGACCAGTGCGATGATGACCACGGCAATGCCGAGCAGGCGGCCGATATGGCTGATTTCTTTCTGCAATGGAGTAGATTCGGTCGTCGTGGATTCGAGCATCTCGGCGATGGCGCCCATCTGGGTTGCCATGCCGGTCGCGGTGACGATGGCCCGTCCGTTACCGCGTACCACCGCCGTGCCCTTGAACCCCATGTTGCGGCGGTCGCCGAGTGCGGCCGGTTCACTCAGAGTGGCGACATCCTTGATCGTGGACTCGCTTTCTCCGGTGAGCGAAGCTTCCTGCACACGCAAGGCTGCGGCCTCCAGAAGGCGCGCGTCCGCACCGACTGCGTCGCCTTCGCTCAGCAGCAACAGGTCGCCGCGCACGAGTTGTTCGCTTGGAATGCGCAACACGACGCCGTCGCGTATCACGGACGAGGTGGCGGCCGTCATGCGCGCCAGTGCCGCGACCGCGTCTTCGGCTTTGGTTTCCTGCACGTAGCCGAGGATGCCGTTGAGAAGCACGATGATGGCGATCACGATGGCATCGACCGGCCAGCCGTGCGCACCTTCCGCGACCCAGGCCACGAGCGAGATGGCGACTGCAGCCAGCAGCAGATAGATCAGCGGATTGCGGAATTGCGCGAGCATGCGTTGCCAGGCCGGCTGGCGCGCGGCCTCGCGCAGGGTATTCGGTCCGTCCTCGGCGAGGCGGCGTCCGGCTTCTTCAGTGGAAAGTCCGGAGCCGGGATCGGTACCCAGCTTGCGGGCAACCTCGGCGACGTCAAGGAGTGAGGGATCGGAAGGGACGGTTGTTGCCATGCTTGGTCCGATGAAACGCCACGGTAGGCGGCGTACATGACAGTGTAGCGACATGGCGGCGGCTTCGCGCGCGTGCGAGTGCTGTGCATGCTTGAGGCAGGGCAGGGTGGAGCGGCATGCTCTCACCCATTGGAGCAAGGGGGGGAGGAGAGAATTTCCCTGCGGACCGTTAGTGCAGCATCCGGATACATGTTGGCGCGGGCGGATGCAGCAGGGGCCGCGCAACAGGGGCGAAGGGATCGCCCGCCTACATCAGGATGATGTCGTACTGTTCCTGGTGATACAGGCCTTCCACCTGCAGCGAGATCGGCTTGCCGATGAAGTCGCTGAGCATGGCCAGGTGCGGGGATTCCTCTTCCAGGAACATGTCGATGACGACCTGGGAGGCGA
Source organism: Pseudomonadota bacterium (assembly GCA_023416415.1). GTDB lineage: Bacteria > Pseudomonadota > Gammaproteobacteria > Burkholderiales > Burkholderiaceae_D > Noviherbaspirillum. The sequence continues at coordinate 4,948 of JAEZHR010000133.1, read as the reverse complement.
GAATGCGGAATTCGCGCGGATTGAACTGCTTGGCTTCGCGCAGCAGTTCGCGCAGGATCTCGTAGCAGATGGTGCGAGCGGTCTTGACCTGGCCCTTGCCGCCGCAGGCGGGGCAGATTTCGCACAGCACGTGCGCCAGCGATTCGCGCGTGCGCTTGCGCGTCATCTCGACCAGACCCAGCGCGGAGAAGGGCGAAACCGACACCTTGGTGCGGTCCTTTGCCAGCGCCTTGTTCAGCTCGGCCAGCACCGCGTTGCGGTGCTCGGCGTTTTCCATGTCGATGAAGTCGAGGATGATGATGCCGCCCAGGTTGCGCAGGCGCAGCTGGCGAGCGATCGCGTGCGCAGCTTCGAGATTGGTCTTGAAGATCGTATCGTCGAAATTGCGGCCGCTGACGTAGCTGCCGGTGTTGACGTCGATCGTGGTCATCGCCTCGGTCTGGTCGATGATCAGGTAGCCCCCGGATTTCAGATCGACGCGGCGCCCGAGCGCGCGCTGGATTTCCTCTTCCACGGCGTACAGGTCGAACAGCGGGCGTTCGCCGGTGTAATGCACGAGCTTGGCGAGGACCGAGGGCGTGTAGGTCGAGCCGAACTGCTGCAGCTTCTGGAAGTTTTCGCGCGAGTCGATCTGGATCGTGCAGGTTTCTTCGTTCACAAAGTCGCGCAGCACGCGCTGGGCCAGCGACAGGTCCTGGTAGAGCAGGCTGGGCGCCGGGCGGGTCTTGGCCTCGAGCTGTATGGCGGCCCAGGTCTTGCGCAGATAGTCGATGTCCATCTGCAGGTCGGATTCCGACGCGTCCTCGGCCATGGTGCGGATGATGAAGCCGCCCTTTTCATCAGGTGGCAGCAGTTTCTGTACGCGCGCCTTGAGCTGTTCGCGCTCCGCTTCCTTTTCGATGCGCTGCGAGATCCCGATGTGCGAATCCTGCGGCAGGAAGACCAGCATGCGCCCGGCGATCGAGATCTGGGTCGACAGGCGTGCGCCCTTGGTGCCGATCGGGTCCTTGATCACCTGCACCATGACGGATTGCCCGTCGAAAAGCAGTTTCTCGATCGGCTTGGGCGTGGCGCCCTGATTCTCCTGTGAACGCGCCTCCCAGATGTCGGCCACGTGGAGGAAGGCGGCGCGCTCCAGACCGATGTCGATGAAGGCCGATTGCATGCCGGGCAGTACGCGCGCGACCTTGCCGAGATAGATGTTGCCGGTGATGCCGCGCGAGAGTGTGCGTTCGACGTGCAGCTCCTGCACGGCGCCTTGCTGGATCAATGCCACGCGCGTCTCCTGCGGCGTGATGTTGATCAGGATGTCTTCGCTCATAGAACCTGGATGCCCGCTTGTTGGAGGAGTTGTGCGGTTTCATGCAGGGGCAGGCCGACGATGCCGGAATGGCTGCCGCTGATGTGCTCTACGAAAATCGACGCCACGCCCTGGATTCCGTAACCGCCGGCCTTGTCGTAGGGTTCGCTGCTCGTGCAGTAGGCGCGAATTGCGGATTCGCCGAGCGTGGCGAACCTGACTTCCGAAACCTGCAGCGCCTGCCAGAAGTTTTCTTCAAACCGCACGGCGACGCTGGTAAGCACGCGATGCGTGCGGCCTGACAGCAGGTGCAGCATTTCAACCGCTTCGCGTTGGTCGGACGGCTTGCCGAGAATGCGTCCGTCGATCTCGACCGTCGTGTCTGCGGTCAGCACGGGGCGCACCGGCAGCCGACGCAGGTTCAGTATGCGCACCGCGGCATCGGATTTCTCGCGCGTGACGCGTTGCACGTAATCATCCGGCTTTTCGTTTCGCCGCACTTCCTCGTTGACGTCGGGGCCGCGCGGCGTCTGCTCGCGCAGCAGCAACAGTTCGAAGTCGACGCCGATCTGGCGCAGCAATTCGCGTCGGCGCGGGCTCTTGGATGCAAGGTAGATTTTCTGGTCGGCCCGCTTCATGAGTGACATCTGTTCAAGCTTTCAAACGCGATGATAGGGATGGTTCTGGGTGATCGACCACGCGCGGTACAGTTGCTCTGCCAGCAGCACGCGCACCATGCCGTGCGGCAGGGTCAGGCTGGAGATGCGGATGAGCTGATCGGCTGACTGCTTGAAGCCGGCATCCAGCCCGTCTGCGCCGCCGATGACGAATGTAACATCGCGACCATCCTGTTGCCACTGGGTCAATTGCTGTGCCAGCTGGACGGTGCTCAGATCGCGGCCGCGCTCGTCCAGGGCAATGACGCGCGCGCCTTTCGGAATCGCCGCTTCGATGCGGGTGCGCTCGGCGGCCATCACGGTCTCGGCGGACTTGCCGCCACCACGATCGACCGGCTTGATTTCCTTGAGCACGACCCGGCATTCGGGCGGCATGCGCTTGACGTATTCGGCGAACCCGGCGTCGATCCAGCCGGGCATCTTGTGGCCGACGGCTGCGATGACCAACTGCATGGCGTCGGGTCTGGTCAGGCCGTCTTCTTGGCAGCGGTCTTGCGCGGTGCGCGCGTTGTTTTCGCCGCAGTGACCTTGACCGTGCCGCCGGTCGGGACTTTCTTTGCCGGAGTTTTCGTTGCGGTCTTGCGTGCCGTCTTCACGGCACCCCCGTCGGCACTCTTCTTTGCGGCGGTCTTGCGTGCCGGTTTCTTCGGTTCGTCGTCAAGCGTGGTCTGGGTGGCGCGGCTGGTAGCGGAGGCACGGGTGCGTTTCTTCGGGGCCTCTTCTGCGACGACAGAGGTCTTCTTTGCACGCTTGGCGGCACCGAGCTTGATTTCCTTGTCGCCCCAGATTTCTTCCAGGCGGTAGTAGTCGCGGATGGCCGGCTGCATGATGTGAACCACCATGTCGCCCAGGTCGACCAGCACCCATTCGCCGGTCTCTTCGCCTTCCATGCTGATGACGTTGCCGCCTGCTTCCTTGACCTTGTCGCGCACCGAAGCGGCCAGCGCCTTGGTCTGCCGGTTCGATGTGCCCGATGCGATGGCCAGGCGATCGAACATGCTGGTCAGATGCGCTGTGTCGAAAGCACGGATGTCCTGCGCCTTCACGTCTTCCAGGGCATCGATTACGAGCGCCTGCAGTTTCTTGATATCCATTAATCCTCGTAGAGATGGTGTCGTTTTGCGTAGTCTAGCACTGCGGCCGGGAGCAACCCTTCGACCGAGAGTCCTTGTTTGAGACGGGTGCGGATGTCCGTGGCCGACAGATCGATCCGCAAGCCGTCGGCCAGATAAATCAGGCCATGCGCGCTGTCGCGGATCTGCGCGGCGCTGGCGGCGCGACGGCCGCACGTGCGCGCGACCTCGGGCGGCAGATGGGCTGCGTCGAAGGCGAAGCCGGGGCGCGAGGCGGCGCAGATGTGAGCGTAGTCGAACAGCTGTTCCCAGTCGCGCCAGGTAGAAAGCTTTTCGAGCTGGTCGGCACCGATCAGGAAGGCGATCGAGGCCACGGGGCCGACTTCGGCGCGCACGGCGCGCAGGGTGTCGATGGTGTAGGTGGGGCCATTGCGCCGCACTTCCTGTTCATCAATCACCAGCGGCACCGGCAGCGCATCGAAGGCCAGGCGCGTCATGGCTACACGATGCGCTGCCGGAGTCCTCAGATACTGTTTCTGCCACGGCTGGCCGGCCGGGACGATGCGCAGTGCGGCGGGGGCCAGCAGGGTAACGAAATGGCGCACCAGCTCCACATGCCCGTTGTGCGGCGGATCGAAGCTGCCGCCGAACAGGGCGATGCAGGGGCGCGCGCTTTCGCTCACGCCCAGTCCCGCGCGCCGAGGAAGTCGGTGTAGAGCTTCGCCTCCGGTGAGCCAGGCTCCGGCTGCCAGTCGTAGCGCCACTTTGCCAGGGGTGGCATCGACAGCAGGATGGATTCGGTGCGGCCGCCCGATTGCAGTCCGAAATGGGTGCCGCGGTCGAATACGAGATTGAATTCGACATAGCGGCCGCGCCGGTAGGCCTGAAAGTCGCGCTCGCGTTCACCGTAGGGCAGGTCCTTGCGGCGCTCTAGCAGCGGCAGATAAGCATCGAGGAAACGGTCGCCCACGCTTTGCAGCATCGCGAAGCTCTGCTCGAAGCCGAGCGCATTGAAGTCGTCGAAGAAGATCCCGCCGATGCCGCGCGTTTCCTTGCGGTGCTTCAGATAGAAATAGTCATCGCACCATTTCTTGAAGCGTGGATAGAGATCGTCACGAAACGGCGCCAGCGCTGCTTTGCAGGTCTGGTGGAAATGGCGTGCGTCTTCTTCGAAGCCGTAGATCGGGGTCAGATCCATGCCGCCACCAAACCACCAAGCGGGTTCCTCGCCTTCCTTTGTTGCGCTGAAGAAGCGCACATTCATGTGCGTGGTCGGCGCATAGGGATTGCGGGGATGGAACACCAGCGAAACGCCCATGGCTTCCCAGGCACGCCCCGCGATCTCGGGGCGGTTGGCCGCTGCCGATGGCGGCAGGCTGGTGCCGGATACGTGCGAGAAGCCGATGCCACCGCGTTCCAGCACATTGCCATCTTCCAGGATGCAGGTGATGCCACCGCCGGCGATCGGGCCTTCTCCCGGGGCGCGCTGCCATGCGTCGCGCAGGAAGGGCTTGCCATCGACGGCTTCGAGTGCAGAGACGATGGATTGCTGGAGGGAGAGGAGGTAGGGTTTGACTTGGGTAGTGGTCATGACAAGCATGCAGGGGTAATCCAGGCGGAAATGGCCCCCGGCAGAATTGCCTCCCCCGGCAGGGGGAGACGCAGGGGGAGAAGACTATGTCGGTCGCTTCAGCGCTCGCCAGCCGATGTCCCGTCTGAACTGTGCGCCATCGAAGCGGATGCGATCGACTGCGTCGTAGGCATGATTTTGCGCCATGCGCACGCTGTCGCCCAGACCGACCACGCACAGCACGCGTCCACCGGAAGTGACGAGCTTGCCGTCCTTCATCGCGGTACCGGCGTGGAAGGTCATGCAGTCATTTGTTGCGGCCGGAATG
>JAEZHR010000072.1 GCA_023416415.1 Pseudomonadota bacterium | reverse complement strand
ACCTCGACCCGCCGGTTGTGCTTCCGGCACGCGCCGATGAAGTGGGCGACACGCGGATGGCTTCGGTGCTCGAGAAGGACGGCGCACGCGTGTCGACGGTTGAGCATCTGATGTCGGCTTGCGCTGGCCTGGGCATTGATAACCTGTATGTCGATGTGAGCGCGGAAGAAATTCCCATCATGGATGGCTCGGCCGCTTCTTTCGTATTCCTGCTGCAACAGGCGGGGCTGGAAGAGCAGGGAGCACCCAAGAAGTTCATCCGCGTCAAGCGTCCGGTCGAAGTGCGCGAGGGCAGTGGCAACAACGAAAAATGGGCGCGGCTGGAGCCTTACAACGGCTTCAAGCTGAGCTTCTTCATCGAATTCAACCATCCTGCCGTCGACGCCACCGGCCAGCTCGCCGAAGTCGATTTCGAGGTCGAGTCCTACGTCAAGGAAATTGCGCGGGCTCGCACCTTTGGCTTCATGCAGGACGTCGAAACCTTGCGCGGCATGGGCCTGGCGCGCGGCGGCTCGCTGGAAAACGCGATCGTGATGGATGAGTACCGGGTGCTGAATCCAGACGGCCTGCGCTACGAGAACGAGTTCGTGCGTCACAAGATCCTGGATGCCATCGGAGACCTTTATCTGGTCGGCCAACCGCTGCTGGCTTCCTACGTCGCCCACAAGTCCGGCCATGCGATGAACAACCAGCTGCTGCGTGCCTTGCTGGCGCAGCCGGATGCTTGGGAAATCGTCAGCTTCGATTCCGTCGCGGCGGCACCGCGCACCTATTCGCAGCAGGCCACCCAGGAGTGGGCCTTGGCTTGATCCGGCTTTGCCGGCTCCAACAAACGGGAAAAACGGCCGCGGCGACACGCCCGCCAACGCATGCTCCTGCATGTTCCCGTATGCGCGGGAGAGCATGCTCCCGGCGCCTCATTTGACGCTATTCCGTGCCCGGCTTCCGGTGCCGTTCGAGCAAGGCGCGCAGAGCCGACTTCAGCGCCTGATTGGTGGCTGAGTCATCCAGACTGTGGTCCAGCTCCGCAAATGCCTGGCGGGCCCGGTCCGGCATGGCCAATTGCTTGCCAGGTTTTTGCTCCACGGAAATCTTTCCGGCTTGCACTTTCAAGCGTATTCCATTAACCTGCCACCCACGTTTTGCCAGCGTTTCCTGCAGCTTTGGCAGTTGCTGCTTGAGTTTGGCAGCCAGGGCAGCGTTTGGTACGGCCAGGACAAGTTGCCCTTCTTTCAGAGTCAGGACCTGGCAGGCGCCAAATGCCGTTGGCAGTTGGGAAATACATTCTCGTTGCAATGCGGCCAGGCGCTGAGCCACGGACAGCAGGCCGCCCAGCCTGTCGTGCTGACGCAGGAAATCCGCTGCACCCATGCTGCCACGCGCGCTCTTGCGAGCCGAGCCGGACGAAGGGGGGAGGAATGAGTTGCTGCGCATGACGCGACCATATCACAACGTATGCTGTGCTGGCACTGGGAGCGGGCGGTTCGAAGGGATCTAGATGCAAGTCATACTGCTACACCACCGTTTCAGCGCCAAAACTGTCACGCTCAGCCGCTGGCACCTGCTGACGCTTGCGGGCGGATTCCTGGCATTGGTACTGCTGGTGGCGTCCCTTCTGTATGTCATCACTTTGCGCTACGCGCAAGAACTCGACCTTCCTCTGGTGCGCGAAGCGCTCGCTTCCGGAACCGAACCAAGCGAGCAGCAAAGCGACAAGTACATCCGCGAAAACCTTGCCGCAATGGCCGTGCGACTGGGGCAGATGCAGGCCCAGCTGATGCGTCTGGATGCACTTGGCGAGAGAGTCCAGGGGCTGGCCGGGATCAAGCCGCAGGAATTTAACTTCCGCGAACCGCCGCCGCAGGGAGGGCCCGCTCCGCGGAGCATCGATGAGCCATTGTCGATGGACGAGTTCCAGACGATGCTTGATACCCTTGCGCGCGACGTGGAGCATCGTGCCGACTACATGAACGTGGTCGAATCCACGCTGATGGGATACAAGATCAAGGCCCGCATGCTGCCCACCGTGCATCCGGTCAAGGTGGGTTACAACGCATCAGGCTTCGGGCGTCGGGTCGACCCTTTTACCGGCCGTGCCGCACGTCATGACGGAGTCGATTTCGCGGCACCTGCGGGCACTCCCATCGTTGCGGCGGCGGGAGGGGTGGTGATTGCAGCGCAGTATCACCATCAGTACGGCAACATGATTGACATCGATCATGGCAACAACATCGTCACGCGCTACGCCCATGCCAAGCGCTTGCATGTGAAAATCGGCGACATCGTGCGCCGCGGCGAGCATATCGCCGACGTCGGCTCGACCGGGCGCTCGACGGGAGCCCATCTGCATTTCGAAGTGCTGGTGCGAGGCGTGCCGCAGAACCCGCACAAGTTCCTCATGGCCGGCAGCGATCCATCCAAGCTCTACGCCTTCGCTGCGCGCCACGGGAACTGAGCGCAGCTTGTTTTTCAGCGCTTGGATCCCCACATCTCCTTACTCTTGCATGCGCGCAGGTCGCTGGCCGGAGCGCGCGGACGTGCGTGATAGAATCCGCAATTTGACCAATCACCGGCCCCTGCACTGCGAACGCCAGTCGTTCCGCGCGGCGGCATCCTCAGATTCCGAGCATGTCATTCCTGACCAAGATTTTCGGTAGTCGCAACCAGCGGCTGATCAAGCAGTACCAAAAGACCGTACGCGAAATCAACGCGCTCGAACCGGCGATGGAGAAATTGTCGGACGCGGAGCTGCAGGCCAAGACTGCGCAGTTCAAGGAGCGCATTGCCGGTGGCATCCCTTTGGACGACCTGCTGGTGGAAGCCTTCGCCGTTTGCCGCGAGGCCAGCAAGCGGGTGCTGAAGATGCGTCACTTCGACGTGCTACTGATCGGCGGCATGGTCATCCATCAGGGCAAGGTCGCGGAGATGGGAACCGGCGAAGGCAAAACGCTGATGG
>JAEZHR010000015.1 GCA_023416415.1 Pseudomonadota bacterium | reverse complement strand
GGAAAAGCCAATGAAGAACTGGATCTTCCTCGGTCTGGCCATCCTTGCCGAAGTCGTGGCCACATCGGCCCTGAAAGCCAGCGATGGCTTTTCCCGTCTTCTGCCCTCCATCGTGGTCGTGACAGGCTATGCCTGCGCCTTCTATCTGCTGGCACTGACCTTGCGCACGATTCCGGTCGGCATCGCCTATGCGGTCTGGTCCGGTCTCGGCATCGTGCTGGTCAGCCTGATCGGCGTCGTGCTGTTCGGCCAGAAACTCGACGCCCCGGCGCTGGTCGGAATGGGATTGATCATCGCCGGGGTGCTGGTGATGAACCTGTTTTCGCGCTCGGTGCCCCATGTATAGGCGCTCTTGGCGCCAGCCGCGCCAAGTCCGCAGCTCCCGCCCTCCATCCGCATCATGACCTCGCGCGAACCGCTCCAGCACATCACCGACAAAACCCTGGCTCACTACGAAGCACGCGCCGCCGAATTCTGGGAAGGCACGCGTGATCACGACGTCAGCCAGAACATGGATGCGCTGCTGCGGCACATCGAGGGCACGCCGCCATTTCGCATCCTCGATTTCGGCTGCGGGCCAGGACGCGATCTCCTGGCCTTTCACGCACTCGGCCACGAGGCGATCGGGCTGGCCGGCGCAGCCAGCTTCGTGGCCATGGCGCGCGCCAACAGCGGCTGCGAAGTCTGGCAGCAGGATTTCCTCGCACTGACGCTGCCGCCTGAACATTTCGACGGCGTCTTTGCGAATGCCTCGCTGTTCCATGTGCCCCGTTCGGAATTGCCGCGCGTGCTGCGCGAACTGCACGCGACGCTCAGGCCGGGTGGCGTGCTGTTCGCGTCCAATCCGCGCGGCAACAACGAAGAAGGCTGGAGCGGCGCGCGCTATGGCGCATGGCACGATCTGGATGCCTGGCGCGACTACATGAAGGCGGCCGGCTTCAGCGAGCTGGAGCACTACTACCGCCCGCCCGGCCTGCCACGCGATCAGCAACCATGGCTGGCCAGCGTGTGGCGCAAGGTCCGGACGCGCGCGGATTGACGTCAGGAATAATCTCGATCGCCCGATTGATCGCGCTCATCCGGCAAGGGATAGGCATCCATCACGTAGGCCGGCCCTTTCATGACCACGATGATGAAGCAGCCCAGCGCAAGCGTCAGCGTGAGTATCCAGAACGAAAGCAGCAGTCCGATCGTGGAAAACTCCGCCCGTTGCGCCGCTTCAGGTGCGAGCGCGAACCAGCCGGTACGCAGCAGCATCACGAAGCCCGCGCAGCCGAACGATGCCGCCATCAGCGTGGCCGGAACGCGCTTGAGAATTTGCCACTCCAGACCGGGCGGCGCGCGGCGCGATCCGGGCAGTCGATTGAATGGATTCATCGCGCCTCCTCGCACCACCGTGGTGCGCCGTGCGACGCACTGCCTTCGCTGACCATGATCCGTCCTCCTGCATTGCCGATTCCGCTTCGACTCAGGGCTGCGGCACTGGTGCCCGCTGCGCCGTTGCACACCGGTCAGGAAGACGCTGATCACGGACAGGAAAGTTTATCGAAGCGGAAGCAATGACTTGCAGCGCTGGCTGCCGTGTGCAAAGGCAAGATGCGTGACGGACAGTCGGAAAGGCGAATGCGCCGGACAGGCGCGCAGATCCGGCGCAGATCCGGCGCAGATCCGGCGCAGGCCGGCGAAGGAAATGGCGCACTGCGCGGCATTTGTCACGGCGCACCCTGCGCAGCGGCCTCGCCCATGCGCCGGGCCCGATTTCGATGTGGCCCCGGACCTGCGACGCCGACGCCGCTGCAGGCATGCAACTCTTAGGTATCGGAGGCCGGCATCAGGCGGTGGCGCAACGCAGGACGATGCCTCCGGCGCGACATATCCGGTTGCTTTACGTAATCTGGGAAGCGCGCGGCGTGAATGCCCGCACATCGTGCGGCCGGTCATCCGCATCGAAGCGCCGCGCGATTGCCAGCGTGCCGATACCAAGTCCGCGCAGCGCATCACACACGTCTTCCGCCTCGGGGCGCCAGTTGTGCGTGTCGGCGAGCGGCTTGTCCGCTGAAGCCAGCACGTCTTCGCCAGCCAGCAGGTGCACGCGCAGCATGCGCTCGTCGTCGGCATCGGCCGGTCCGACGATGGCCTGGATCGTGTCCGGCGCCACTCCGCTGCCATCCAGTGCCTGCTTCAGCTCCGACAGCAGTTGCAGCATCGCCTGTTCGGCGAATGCTGCAGCGGTGCCGCCGAAGAACAGGTCCTGATACAGAAAATCAACTTCGATCTCGCGTCCGTCCGTTGCCAGGCAGCGCTTGAGCAGCGGCAACGCGGTTTCGGTCCAGTGCTGGAAGCGTTTGGCGCGCGCGGCGAAATAGAGATCGGCGGCGACTTCGTCAGCGGGCGCCGCGTAGAAAGGATCGTCCAGCGTCTTCAATGCAAAGCCAAGCAGGAAACGCAGCTCCAGCGCGACGTCGTCGGGCGCGAAACCGTTGGCCGGCCAGCCGCGCACGCTGGCGGCAATGGTTGGCGCTGCCGGGGCCTTCTTGCGCGTCATGGCCAGATGCGCTTCGTGCGCCATCGCATTGATCGTGCAATACCCGATCTGCGCGATCTCGTCGGGATGATAGGCGTGGGCGACCAGCACCACCTTCGCCTGCGCACTCTCCAGCCCGCATGTCTGCAGGCTCTCGCGCAGCGCGTCGAACGCCTGCTCGTCCTGGAAACACTGGTCTTCGCGCAAGCCGCCGGTACTGCGCACGAACAAGGGAATGACGAAGGCATTGACCTCGACGTCCGGTCCGCCGTCATGTGCGTCGCGCCGGAACACGACGTTTTCGGACAAGTCCTCGATCTGCGCCTTGAGAACGTGCGCGGCGGCATCGTCTTCCTCGCGCGCGAATTCGATCGACTCGATCAGCGTCCCTTCCTTGCGCTGCTGCAGGCACTTGCGCACGATCTTGCGCAGTTCGGCACGCGCCTTCTTCATTGCGTCCGGCAGCGTCGCGTACTCATCCAGTTCGCGCAGTTCGAGCGCCAGCGTCAGCAGCTTCTGGACGTGTTCGTGGTCGTGATCGTTGTGGTCGCCTAGGGCTTGGTGTTTCATCTTGTACTCGGAGATTGGATGGCGTGGATTCTACGGCTCGGAGGCGAGTTCGATGCGGCGCAGAATGCGTGCATATTCGGCCTCGGCTTCTGCTCCGGCCTGCCGCGCGCGCTCTGCCTGCACGCCGAGCCAGGCCAGGAGCGGACGGCGCCACCCCTGAGCAGAGGCGGTTTCGACCGCCACTTCGATGTCGGCCGGAGCGAGGCTGCCGTTCTGCAGCATGGCGCCGGCGGCCACCAGGCGAGCCAGGGGATCGTCGACGGCGGCGAGGCTGCTCGCCGCGCCCGGCGTACCCGCGCTTGCCAGCGCGCGATGATGAGGCGGCAGCAGCGTGGCGTCCACCTGCCCCCAGCGGCCGGCGATGTAGTCGGCATAGGCGCGCTGGGCCGGCGTGGCATCGGCGGCGAGCGATTCGAACCCGGTGCACGGACCGACTTCGAGACTGGCAACGCGGGTCGCGCAGCGGAACAGTTCGGCCTGTGCGACAAGCGCGATCCGGCCGGTTGCGGTCAGCGCCCGGCGGGCGCTGAAAAATTCGTCGTCGGCCACGTCCGTGCGGCCGGCGAGATAGGCCGAACTGAAGGCTTGCAA